>NZ_CP136760.1:300000-411169 GCF_032931615.1 Palleronia sp. LCG004 | reverse complement strand
CGCCAATCCGAAGGAGAAACCGCATGAAGGACGTCGTGAACCTTTCGAAGCTCGCTCTTCCCGAGCCTCTGAACCTGATCGGGGGGGAATGGGTTCCGGCCCGGTCGGGGGGCGAGATGGATGTCGTGTCGCCGATCGACGGGGAGGTCTTCGCGCGGATCGCCGACAGCGACGCGGCGGATGTGGATGCGGCGGTGCAGGCGGCGCGGGCGGCGTTCGAGGGGGGCGCGTGGTCGGAGCTGACGGCGGCCGAGCGGGGGCGGCTGATGATCCGGCTGTCGGAGAGGATCCTGGAGCATGCCGAGGATCTCGCGCAGCTCGAGACGCGCGACAACGGCAAGCCCATCGCGCAGGCGCGCGCCGACATGAAGGTGACGGCGCGCTATTTCGAGTATTACGGCGGCGCGGCCGACAAGGTGCATGGCGAGGTCATCCCCTTCCAGAAGGGCTACAACGTCGAGGTGCATCGCGAGCCGCACGGCGTGACGGGCCACATCATCCCGTGGAACTATCCCGCGCAGATGTTCGGCCGCTCGGTCGCGCCGGCGATCGCGATGGGCAATGCCGCGGTTCTGAAGCCCGCGGAGGATGCGTGCCTGACCGCGCTCGCCATCGGGCGGATGGCGACCGATCTGGGCTTTCCGCCGGGGGCGATCAACATCGTGACGGGCCGGGGCGCGCGCGCGGGACAGGCGCTGGCCGATCATCCCGGCATCGACTTCATCTCGTTCACGGGGTCTCCGGAAGTGGGTCAGATGATCCAGCAGGCGGCGGCGCGGAACTTCATCGGCTGCACGCTGGAGCTCGGGGGCAAGTCGCCGCAGATCGTGTTCGAGGATGCCGATCTCGACGCGGCGCTGCCGGTGCTGGTCAACGCGGTGATCCAGAACGGCGGGCAGACCTGCTCGGCGGGCACGCGGGTGCTGGTCCAGCGGGGCATCTTCGACGCGGTGGGCGCGCGGCTCGCGGAGCGGTTCGGGGAGGTCGAGGCGGAGGCGTCGGACCATGACGGGGCGACGCTGGGGCCGCTGATCTCGGCGAAGCAGAAGAAGCGGGTCGAGACCTACATCGCCGAGGCCGACGCGCCGCTGATGGCGCGCGGGCGGATCGGGGAGGGCGCGCCCGACGGCGGGTTCTACGTGGCCCCGGCGGTCTTCGGGCCGTGCAATCCGAAGGCGCGGATCGCGCAGGAGGAAGTGTTCGGGCCGGTGGTCTGCATGATCCCGTTCGAGGACGAGGCGGAGGCCATCGCGATCGCGAACGGCACCGAATACGGCCTTGTCGCCGCGGTCTGGACGCGCGACGGCGGGCGTCAGCAGCGGGTCGCCAAGGCCATGCGCTGCGGCCAGGTCTTCATCAACGGCTACGGCGCGGGCGGCGGGGTCGAGCTGCCCTTCGGCGGCATCCGCAGGTCCGGCCACGGCCGCGAGAAGGGCTTCGCAGCCCTCCTCGAATTCTCCACCATCAAGACAATCGTCAATAACCACGGGTGAGGTGAGGGGCATGAGGCTGAAGGACAAGCGCACGATCGTCACGGGGGCCGCGTCGGGCTTCGGACGCGGCATCGCGAAGACCTTCGCGCGGGAGGGCGCCAGGGTCGCCATCGTCGATCTGGACCTCGACGGGGCGCGCGCGGTCGCCGAGGAGATCGGCGAGGCCGCGATCGCGGTCGAATGCGACGTGTCGGACGGCGCGGCGGTGCAGGCCGCGGTGGAGGAGACCGAGGGCGCGTTCGGCGGGATCGACATCGTCGTCAACAATGCGGGCTGGACGAACCGCAACGCGCCGCTGATGGAGACCGACGAGGCGACGTTTCGCAAGATCTACGACGTCAACGTGCTGTCGATCTTTCACATGACGAAGAGCTGCGTGCCGGTCTGGCGCGATGCCGGGCAGGGCGTGATGATCAACGTGGGCTCGACCGCGGGCATCCGGCCGCGACCGGGGCTGACGTGGTACAATTCCTCGAAGGGGGCGGTGAACCTGATGACGCGGTCGCTGGCCGTGGAGCTTGCGCCGGACAGGATCCGCGTCAACTGCATCGCGCCGGTGATGGGCGCGACGGGGCTGCTGGAGCAGTTCATGGGGATGGAGGACACGCCCGAGAACCGCGAGAAGTTCATCGCGACCGTGCCGCTGGGGCGGTTGTCGGAGCCGCAGGACATCGCCAATGCGGCGCTCTATCTCGCGTCGGACGAGGCAGAGTTCATCACGGGCGTGATCCTCGAGGTGGATGGCGGGCGGACCGTCTGACCAAAGGCCGCGCGGTCAGATCTTGCGGGCCCATCGCGGTGGGCCCGTCACGTGGATCGACTGGCCGCGCGTGTCGACGGCGACGGTGACGGGCATGTCCTCGACCACGATCTCGTAGATCGCCTCCATCCCGAGATCCTCGTAGGCGACGGGGCGCGCGGAGCGGACGGCCTTCGAGACGAGATAGGCGGCACCGCCCACGGCGATGAGATAGACGGCCCCGTGATCGCGGATGGCCGCGACCGCCTCGGGGCCGCGTTCGGCCTTGCCGATCATCATCCTGAGACCCGAGGCCGCGAGAAGGGGGCGGGTGAACCTGTCCATCCGTTCCGAGGTGGTGGGGCCCGCGGGGCCGATCACCTCGGAGCCCACGGGATCGACGGGGCCCACGTAGTAGATCGCGCGGCCGCGCAGATCGACGGGCAGATCCTCGCCGCGATCCAGCGCGTCGATCATGCGCCGGTGCGCGGCGTCGCGGCCGGTAACCATGCGCCCCGACAGGAGCAGCGTCTCGCCCGGTTCGAACGATCGCAGCAGGTCGTCGTCGAGCGCATCGAGATCGACGCGACGCCCCTCGGCCGCGCCATCGCCCAGATCCGGCCAGAGCGAGAGGTCCGGCGGCGCGAATTCCGCGGGGCCGGAGCCGTCGAGCGTGAAATGCGCGTGCCGCGTCGCCACGCAGTTCGGGATCAGCGCCACCGGAAGCGAGGCCGCATGGGTCGGGAAGCTGAGGACCTTGACGTCGAGCACGGCGGTGAGGCCGCCCAGCCCCTGCGCGCCGATGCCGAGCGCGTTCAGCCGGTCGTAGAGTTCGAGGCGCAGAGCCTCCTCGGCCGTCGCGGCACCGCGGTCGCGCAGATCGCCGATATCGACGGGATCGTTGAGCGAGGCCTTGGCCATCGCCATCGCGCGATCGACGCTGCCGCCGACGCCGAGCCCGATCATGCCGGGCGGGCACCACCCGGCCCCGAGGCCCGCGACCGTCTCGACCACCCAGTCGGCGACGGAATCCGACGGGTTCAGCACGGCGAATTTCGCCTTGTTCTCGGACCCGCCGCCCTTGGCCGAGACCGTGACCTCGACCTTGTCGCCCGCGACGAGTTCGGTCTGGAGCATGGCGGGCGTGTTGTCGCGGGTGTTGCGCCGCGCGCCCAGCGGGTCCGCGACGACGGAATTTCTCAGCGGATTGGCCTCGAGGCTGTAGGCGCGGCGCGTGGCCTCGTCGGCCATGTCCTGCGGGCTGCGCGTCCAGTCGATCGGGGCCTCGACACCGACCTTGAGAAAGAGGTTCACCACGCCCGTATCCTGACAGATGGGACGGTGCCCGATCGCGGCCATGCGCGCGTTCATCAGGATCTGCCGGATCGCGTTCTTCGCCGAGGGGCTTTCCTCGCGCGCGTAGGCGCGGGCCATGGCGGTGATGAAATCCGGCGGGTGATAGTAGGAGACGTATTGCAGCGCGTCCGCCACGCTGTCGATGAAATGGGCCCCGGTGATGCGGGCGCGGGTCATGCCGGGGTCGTCCGGGTCGGACTGGGTGGAATGGTCGATCGTCATCGTGGGAGCCTCCTTCGCCCGTTTTCGATCCTAGTGCGACGCATCGGCATGCGGGTATAGAAATCCGCGATACCCCCCAAACGGATATGCTATTTCCCGCGGGCGCGCGGGCTTGGCATCCTCTCTCGGCGGCAGGCAGCGCTCGGGAGGGGCAGGCACGATGGCAGGAGATCTCGACGGGCTGACGGTCGTCACGCTCGAACAGGCCGTGGCGGCGCCCTACCTTTCGTGCCGGTTGGCCGAGGCGGGCGCGCGGGTCATCAAGGTCGAGCGGGCGGAGGGGGATTTCGCGCGCCGGTACGATCATCTCGTCCACGGGGAGAGCGCCTATTTCGTCTGGCTGAACCGTGGCAAGGAATCCATCGCGCTCGACCTCAGGGACGAGGACGACAAGGCGGTGATGGCGGCGATGCTGGCGCGCGCCGACATCTTCATCCAGAATCTGGCACCCGGCGCGATCGACCGTCTGGGTTTCGCGCCCGAGCGGCTGAGGGCCGAGAATCCGCGGCTGATCACCGTGTCGATCTCGGGCTATGGCGAGGAGGGGCCCTATCGCGACCGGAAGGCGTACGATCTGCTGATCCAGGCCGAGAGCGGCCTGTCGTCGATCACCGGCAACGGAGCCGGGCCGGCGCGGGTGGGCGTGTCGGTCTGCGACATCGCCTGCGGAATGAACGCGCACGAGGCGGTGCTTCAGGCGCTTTTCGCGCGCGAGCGGACGGGGCGGGGGCGTCACGTGGCGGTCAGCCTCTTCCATGCGCTGACCGACTGGATGAACGTGCCCTACCTGCAATACGCCTATGGCGGGAAGGTGCCGCCGCGCAACGGGCTGGAGCATCCGACGATCGCACCCTACGGCACCTATGCCGGGTCCGACGGCAAGGAGGTGCTGTTCTCGATCCAGAACGAGCGCGAATGGGTGAAGTTCTGCGAGGATATCCTCGGTGACGGTTCGGTGGCGACGGACGAGCGCTTCGGGACGAATTCGGACCGGGTCGCCAATCGCGACGCGCTCGACGCGGTGATCGGCGCGGTCTTCGTGCGGCACGAGCGCGACGCGCTGGCCGACATGCTCGAACGGGCGGGCATCGCGAACGGCCGCGTCAACGAGATGGAGGACCTGATGGTCCATCCCCAGACGCGCTATGTCGAGGTCGAGACGCCGACCGGCCCCGCAAGGCTGCTCGCGCGGGGGGAGGTGATCGACGGTGTCGTGCCGCAGGCGGGGGCCGTGCCCGCCATCGACGCGCACGGGGCCGCGATCCGGGCGGAATTCGCCGACGGCGCGAAGCGCTAGGGCGGCGACGAGGATCCGTGCCCCGGGGGCCGGAGGACGAATGAGGGAGACCACGTTTCCATGTCAGATTTCGAGATGCACGAGGAGATCCGCGACGCCGTCGGCAAGCTCTGCCAGGATTTCCCCGGCGAGTACTGGCGCAAGCTGGACGAGACGCGGGCCTATCCGACCGAGTTCGTCGAGGCGCTGACCGAGGCGGGATATCTCGCGGCGCTCATCCCCGAGGAATACGGCGGATCGGGCCTGCCGTTGTCGGCGGGGGCCGTCATCCTCGAGGAGATCCACCGCCAGGGCGGCAATGCGGGGGCTTGCCACGCGCAGATGTACACGATGGGCACGCTTCTGCGTCACGGGTCCGAGGCGCAGAAGCAGAAGTACCTGCCGCGAATCGCGGACGGATCGCTGCGCCTGCAGGCCTTCGGCGTGACCGAGCCGACCTCCGGTACGGATACGAGCGCGCTCAGGACCACCGCCCGGCGTGAGGGCGACAGGTACATCGTCAACGGGCAGAAGATCTGGATCTCGCGCTCGGAGCATTCGGACCTGATGGTGCTGCTCTGCCGCACGAACCCGATGGACGAGACGAAGAAGCGGAGCCACGGCCTGTCGGTCCTGCTCGTCGACATGAAGGAGGCGCGGGAGAGCGGGCTGGAGATCCGGCCCATCCGCACGATGATGAACCACGCGACGACCGAGCTTTTCTTTACCGACGTGCCGGTCCCGGCCGAGAACCTGATCGGCGAGGAGGGGGCGGGGTTCCGGTACATTCTGTCGGGCATGAATGCCGAGCGGATCCTGATCGCGGCGGAATGCGTGGGCGATGCCAAGTGGTTCATCGACCGCGCCGTGGCCTATGCGAACGAGCGCGAGGTCTTCGGCAGGCCCATCGGGCAGAACCAGGGCATCCAGTTCCCCATCGCCAAGGCCTATGCCCGGATGCGCGCGGCCGAGCTGATGCTGCGCGAGGCGATCCGCCGCTACGAGGCCGACGAGAGCATGGGGGCCGAGGCGAACATGGCCAAGATGCTGGCCGCCGAGGCGAGCTGGGAGGCGGCGGAGGCCTGCCTGCAGACGCATGGCGGTTTCGGTTTCGCCGAGGAATACGATGTCGAGCGCAAGTTCCGCGAGACGCGGCTCTATCAGGTGGCGCCGATCTCGACCAACCTGATCCTGTCCTACCTGGCCGAGCACGTGCTCGGCATGAAGCGGAGTTACTGAGATGGGATTGGCGGGGGATCTTGCGCGCGTCGCGGTGGCACCCGTGGACCTGACCGATCGGATGCGCCGGTCGGTCGCGTGTTCCGTGTTCGACTGGGGCGGCGTGGGCATTGCCGGGCGGAACGAGCCGGTGTCGCGTGCAGCGCGCGACGCGGCGACGGAGGAAGGGGGCGGGGCGGCCGGGCTCTTTGCGGGCGGGCGCGCCACGATGCGGATGGCCGCGATGGCCAATGGCGCGGCGAGCCATGCGCTCGATTACGACGACACGCATTTCCTCCATATCGGCCATCCGAGCGTCGCGGTTCTGCCCGCAGCACTTGCCGTGGCCGAATCGCGGGGGTCAGAAGGGGCTGCGCTGATCGAGGCCGCCGCCATCGGGCTGGAGCTGTCGTGCCGGATGGGCGACTGGCTCGGGCGGGGTCATTACGAGGCGGGGTTCCACCAGACCGGCACGGCGGGCGCGTTCGGCGCGACGGCTGCGGCGGGGCGGCTCATGGGGCTCGACGCGGTGGCGATGGAGCGGGCGCTCGCGCTTTGCTCGACGCGGGCGGCGGGGCTCAAGAGCCAGTTCGGCACGATGGGCAAGCCGCTCAACGCGGGCTTCGCGGCCGAGATCGGCGTGTCCTGCGCCGCGCTCGCCCGGCACGGGGCGGGATCGAACCCCGAGGCGATCGAGGGCGCCCAGGGCTTCGGCCCGACCCATGCCGGTGCGGCGCGGGGCGCGGCCTGGGACGGGTTCGGAGAGGCGTGGGTGTTTCCGGACGTGTCCTACAAGTTCCATGCCTGCTGCCACGGCCTTCACGCCATGCTCGAGGCGGTCCGGGAGTTGCGGGAAGAGGGGCTCGACCCCGATGCGGTCGAGGCCGTGCGGATCGTCACGCATCCGCGCTGGCTTGCCGTATGCAATCAGCGGTCCCCCACGACGGGGCTGGGGGCCAAGTTCAGCTATCGCCTGACGGCCGCGATGGGGATCGCGGGGGTGGATACCGCCGCGCTCGACACGTTCTCGGACGAGATCACGGCACGGCCCGACTTGACCGCGCTGCGCGACCGCGTGATCGTCGAGACCGACGAGGGCCTCAGCGACATGCAGGCGCGGGTCCGGATCGAGACGGCCGGAGGGATGCGCGAGGCGTATCACGACCTTGCGGCGCTGACCGATATGGGCGTGATCGAGGCGCGCCTGCGCGAGAAATCCGCGACGCTTCTGGGGGCGGGGCGGTCGGACGCGCTCTGGCAGGCGGTCGATGGCCTTGACGCGGCGGCGGATGCGCGCGGGCTGACGCGGGTGCTCTTCGACGGCTGATGCGGGCGGCTCAGCCCGCGCGCTGGGGCAGGGCGTGGGTCACGACCGCGCCGAGTTCGTACCACGCGGCCCGGAGGCGGCGGAACCGTTCGGAATGGCGGGTTTCGACCGGCAGGGGCAGTGCCCCGGGCCGGCCGGTGAGAAGGGCCTCGGCGGCGGCGGTGCCGATCACGGTGCCGGGCGCGATGCCGCGGCCGGAATAGCCGAAGACCGCATAGGCGCGGGGCCCGAACTCGATCACCTTGGGGATGTGATCGCCGGTCATGGCGATGACGCCCTGCCAGCGATGCTCGAACGGCAGATCCGCGAGGTCGGAATAGAGGCTGCGGAGCTTGCGGCGCGCCCATCCGGCATGGATGCGCGCGCCCCGCCCGCCCGCATCGCCCACGCCCCCGAGGATGAGCCGCCCCGCCCGGTCGAGGCGGATCGACGACATGACGAGCGCGGTGTCCCAGCAGCCCTCGCCCCCGGGGAGCACGCGGTCGCGCAGCTTCGGCGGCAGCGGGACGGTCGCGAACTGGCTGTAGCCGACCTTGACATGCGCGGGCGCGTCGAGGCCCGCGAGGTCGCGATGATAGGCGTTCGTCGCGAGGATCAGCGCCCCCGCCCGCACCCGGTGGCCATTGGCGTGGACCGTCCAGTGGCCGTCGGCACAGTCAAGCCGCGTGACGGGCGAGGCGACGTGGAGCCTCGCGCCCGCCGCCATCGCCGCGCGGGCGAGGCCGGTGCAATAGGCGCGCGGCTGGATGGTGCCCGCGCGCGGATCGAGAAGCGCGCCGTGGAAGGCGGTGCTGCCCGTCCGGGCGGCGGTCTCGGCCCCGTCGAGAAGGCGCAGGGGCGCGCCCAGCCGGTTGCCCTGACGGCAGCGGTCCCGCAGCGCGCGGAGCCCGGCAGGCGAATGGGCGAGGTGCAGCGTGCCGGCCCTGACCGCGTCGCAGTCGATGCCGTGCCTGTCGATCCGGTCGAAGACGGTGGCTGGCCCGTCCCCGAGGGCGGTGAGAAGGCGGGTGCCCGCAACCTCGCCCATGGTCGCGACGACTGTGTCGGGGGGCAGCCAGAGGCCCGCATTGACGAGGCCCACATTGCGTCCCGATCCGCCATGCGCGACGGTCTCGGCCTCGAGACAGACGACCGAGGCCCCGCGACGCGCCGCGTCGAGTGCCGCGGAGAGGCCGGTAAAGCCCGCCCCGATCACGACGAGATCGGCATGGGTGTCGGCGGCAAGCGGCAGGCTCTCGACCCGTTCGCGGCAGGAATGGGTCCAGAGATTGCCGCCCGTGCTCATCCCGGGGTAACGACGCAGCGGGAAGTCGCGGGGTGCCCCATGCCGGTGCCTCAGCCGATGTCGAAGCTGACGCCCTGCGCGAGGGGCAGGTCGCGGGAATAGTTGATCGTGTTGGTCGCGCGGCGCATGTAGGCGCGCCAGGCGTCCGATCCGCTCTCGCGACCGCCGCCGGTTTCCTTCTCGCCGCCGAAGGCCCCGCCGATCTCGGCCCCGGAGGTACCGATATTGACGTTGGCGATGCCGCAATCCGATCCGGCGGCCGAGAGGAACGTCTCCATCTCGCGCAGGTCGGTGGTGAAGATCGACGAGGACAGGCCACCGCCCACGGCGTTGTGGCGCGCGATCGCGTCGTCGAGATCGGTGTAGCGCATCACGTAGAGGATCGGCGCGAAGGTCTCGCGCGTGACGGGGCCGGTCTGATCGGGCATCTCGACCAGCGCCGGTTTGACGTAATAGGCCGTTTCCGGGCCCACGTCCTGACGCGCGCCGCCATGCACGGTGCCGCCGGCCTCGCGCGCCTCGGCCAGTGCCGCGACCATCCCGTCGAAGGCCGCGCGGTCGATGAGGGGGCCGACCAGGGCCTCGGTCTCGAGCGGGTTGCCGACGCTGACGGAGGCATAGGCGGACCGGAGCGCGGGGACGAGCCGGTCGTAGACATCGTCGTGGACGAAGAGCCGTCGCGTCGTGGTGCAACGCTGGCCGGCCGTGCCCATCGCGCCGAAGGCCACGGCCCTGAGCGTCATGTCGAGATCGGCGGAGGGGCAGACGATGCCCGCATTGTTGCCGCCGAGTTCGAGGATCGACCGGCCGAAGCGTTCGGCCACCTTCGGCCCCACGACCCGGCCCATCCGGGTGGAGCCCGTCGCCGAGAGAAGCGCGATGTCGGGGCTTTCGACCAGCGCGGTGCCGAGATCGGGCCCGCCGACGAGGACCTGGCTCAGCCCTTCGGGCGCGTCGTCGCCGAACCGCGCGATGGCGCGGTCGAGCACGGCCTGACAGGCCAGCGCGGTGAGCGGCGTCTTTTCCGACGGCTTCCAGAGGACCGGATCGCCGCAGACGAGCGCGAGCGCGGAGTTCCACGCCCAGGGCGCGCAGGGAAAGTTGAAGGCGGTAATGATGCCGACGACGCCCAGGGGATGCCACGTCTCCATCATGCGGTGGCCGGGACGTTCGGTCGCGATGGTGAGACCGTAGAGCTGACGCGAGAGGCCCACGGCGAAGTCGCAGATGTCGATCATCTCCTGCACCTCGCCGCGACCCTCGGAGGGCGACTTGCCCGCCTCGATCGAGACCATGCGGCCGAGATCGTCCTTGGACTTGCGCAGTTCCTCTCCGAAGAGGCGGACGAGTTCGCCCCGCCGCGGCGCGGGGACCATCCGCCAGGCGCGGAAGGCCGTGCCCGCGCGGGCGATGGCCTCGATGGCCTCGGCGGTCGAATGGGGGGCGAGCGTCGCCACCACCTCGCCCGTGAGCGGCGAGACGACGTCGAGGCCCTGCATGTCGAGCGGGACGGTGACGCCGCAGCCCTCCATCGTCTCGCGGGTCACAGTCGAAAGGGGCTTCGTCAGCATCGGGGCAATCCTTTGGTCAGGCCGCGCGGCGGGCGAGTTCGGCGCGCGCATGGGCGAGGGAGGCCGCCTCGGCCTCGGCGTAGAGGGCGTGGAGATCGGTGACGGGTGCGCCCAGATCGGCCTCGAACCGCTCGCGGCTCGGATCGGCCTCGAAGGTCTGCGCCGCGCCGTCTCCGAGATTGGACTGGAAGATCCCCGCGGCCGAGACCGGCAGGAAATCCTCGTAGGTGATCGGATCCGCGCGCAGGAGTCCGGCGGCCACGAGATCGGCGGCGTCGCGGTCGGGGGAACCGTCATCCGTCTTGCCGGTCGGGGCATAGCGGAAATAGCCGAGCCCTTCGGTCCTGAGCGTGTCGGGATCGTCGGGAAACCCGGCGAAGACATCCTGAAGCGTCTCGACGTATCGCGCGGCGTTCGAGCCGTCGGCGGCAGGCGTCACGCGGGCGCGCGCCTCGGCCAGGAGCCGGTCGTAGAGCGCCTGGCCCCTGGGCGTGAGCGCGAGGCCGCGCTGCTCGATCTCGCCGAAGCGGGCGGTGTGGCGGCCCTGCGCGCCGTCGTCGCCCTCGAAGGCGACGGCCTCTTCGAGCGCCTTGAACGAGGTCTGGCGCAGCAGGATCGGCACGGCGCGGCGCGGCGGCCCCTCGACCACGGCCTTGGGGGCGATGCCTTCGTCGGGCATGCGGGCCTGCACCGCGTCGATATCGAGCGTCCGGGGTGTCAGGTGGTTGATATGCGGTCCCTTGAAGGCCACGACATCGGCCACGAGCCGATGCGCGTCGCTGAGCCGGCGATAGAGGTCGGCGCTCACATGGGCCTTTTCGTGCCAGCGGAAGGTCTCGAGCGCCTCGGCGACGAAGGCGGTGGCGTCGGCCTCGGCAAGCCCGCCCGCGCGCTCGGCCCCGTCGATCAGTTCGAGGCAGCGGGGCGTGAAGATGCGCCGGCCTTCGAGAACGGTTGCCGCTTGGGCCCTCAGATCTGCATCCTCGATCAGGTCGAGCCTGAGGAGCGAGGTGAAGACGCGGAACGGATTGGCCGAGAGCGCTGCGGGATCGACGGGGCGGAAGGCGGTGGAATGGACCGGAACGCCCGCCACCGACAGGTCGTAATAGCCGACCGGATGCATGCCCATCACGGCGAAGAGACGCCGCATGGTCGAAAGCTCGGCCGCGGTGCCGAGGCGGATCGCGCCGTGGCGTTCCTCGTCGATGCGGTCGAGCTCGTCCGTCGCGGAGAGCCGCGCGGCGAGGTCGGGATCGGCGGCGAGGGTTTCGGCGTTCACGGTCTCGACGAGGCGGACGAGCGTGCCGTAGGCGGGCACTTCCTCGCGGTACATGCCGGACATGGCGCGCGCGAAGCGGGCGCGGATCTCGTCGGGGGAAACATGCGGCTCGGTCATGGCGATCCTGGCATTGGGTGTTCGACGTCGGGGTCGAGCCTAATCCCAGAACATGGCCGAGGGCCAGTGCGGGTTGCGCGGGATATCCCGCCCGATCGTCCGGAGCGCGGGCAATACCCTGCGGCTTTTCCCCGGCAAGGAACGCAGTCGGGCCTTTCACCGCCGGCGGAAATTTCCGTGCCCGGACGGGGTTGTCTCGGGCCTTCCGATGTTGTTGAGTGTTTAAGTCAGGAAAACAGGAGACCGACGCCGATGACACGCATGATGACCGTCGCAGCCGCGCTTCTCGCCGGATTGCCGGCCGCGGCTCAGGACGGGGGAGAGCTGAACCTCTATTCCTCGCGCCATTACGACACGGACGAGCAGCTCTACGACGAATTCGAGGAGCAGACGGGGATCACGATCAACCGGATCGAGGCCGATGCCGACGAGCTGATCGCGCGGATGGAGGCCGAGGGGGCGAATTCGCCCGCCGACGTGTTCATCACGGTGGACACGTCGCGGCTGGAACGCGCCAAGGATGCGGGCCTGCTGCAATCGGTCGAGAGCGACGTTCTCGAACGGCGGATCCCCGATTCGCTGCAGGATGCCGACAACGAGTGGTTCGGCTTTTCCCAACGCGCGCGGATCATCTTCTACAACCCCGAGACGGTCGAGAACCCGCCGATGAGCTACGAGGAGCTGGCCGACGACGCTTACGAGGGGATGATCTGCATCCGCTCCTCGACCAACGTCTACAACCAGACGCTGATGGCCGCGCTGATCGAGCATCTGGGCGTCGAGGAGGCGACCGCCTGGGCCGAGGGCGTGGTCGGGAACCTCGCCCGGTCGCCGCAGGGCGGCGATACCGACCAGCTTCGCGGGATCGCGTCGGGGGAATGCGACATCGCGGTCGCGAACACGTATTACTTCGCGCGCGCGCTGTCCTCGGATGTCGAGGGGCTGGAGAATGCGGCCGAGACGATCGCCTGGGTCTTTCCCAACCAGAGCTCGACCGGCGCGCACATGAACCTGTCGGGCGGCGGCGTGGCGGCCAATGCCCCCAACCGCGACAATGCCGTGGCCTTCCTCGAATATCTGGCCTCCCCCAGCGCGCAGGAATACTTCTCGGCGGGCAACAACGAATATCCGGCCGTCTCGGGCGTCGCGATCACCGACGCGGTGGCGCGGATGGGCTTCTTCCGGCCCGATGACGTGAACCTGTCGGCGGTGGCGGCCAACCTTCCCGAGGCGCAGCGGATCTTCAACGAGGTCGGCTGGGAATAAGGCACCCGTTCGGACGACGCGGACAGGACAGTACCGGGCCCGGAGCGTGGATGCTCCGGGCCCGTTTCGCATGCGGGGCGGCACATGACCGGATCGCGGGCACGCGCTGCGGCGGGTGCCGGGCATGGCGGTCGCGAGGGCGGGATGACGCCGTCGGTTGACTATGCGCTCGCGGACGGGAAATGAACGGGGCGCATGTTCATGGAACCGGCGGCAGGCCGGATGTTGCGTTCACGGAGACTGCACGATGGCGACCTTTCTGCTGATCCTTCATCTGCTGATCGTCATCGGCTTCACGCTGCGCGTCTTTCTGCGCGACGATTACTCGCCGCAGGCGCGACTGGCGTGGTTCGTCGTCCTCGCGGTGCTGCCCTATGTCGGGGGCATCATCTATTTCCTCTTCGGCGAAGTCGATCTGGGGAACCACGCGAACCGGCGGCATCAGGAAATCTTCGACCAGATCCGGGCGCGGGCACCGCATCTCATGGGGGATCCGGCCGATACCGAACGGCTGATCGATCCGCTCTACAGGCCGGCCTTCCGGTATGCGGGATCGATCAACGGTTTCCATCCGGTCGGGGAGAACCGTGCGGAGCTGATGGCCGATGCCGAGGAGACGAACGCGCGGCTGATCGCGGATATCGACGCCGCGCAAAGCCATGTCCACGTGCTCTATTACATCTGGCTGGACGACCGGACCGGAACCGACGTCGCGCATGCGCTGATCCGCGCCGCGGAGCGCGGCGTGACCTGCCGCGCGATGGCCGACGGGCTGGGATCGCGCGCGCTGATCGGCTCCGCCCTCTGGCACAGGATGAGGGATGCGGGCGTGCAGGTGGCCGTGGCCCTGCCGCTGGACAACGTGATCCGCACCGTCCTGTTCAGCCGGATCGATCTGCGAAACCACCGCAAGATCACGGTCATCGACAGCAAGATCACCTATTGCGGCAGCCGCAACTCGGCCGATCCGGAATTCCTGATCAAGGCGAAGTATGCCCCTTGGGTGGATATCATGCTGCGGTTCGAGGGCCCGATCGTCGCGCAGAACGAATTGCTGTTCCTCAGCGACTGGATGCAGGCGACGGGCGACACCCTCGACGGGTTCTCGCTGACGGCGCATCCCGTCGGGGGCGGGTTTCCCGCGCAGGTGATGGGGGACGGCCCGACCGAGCGGCGGGGGGCGACACCTCAGCTCTTCTCGGCGCTGATCGGCAGCGCGCGGGACGTGTTGACGCTTTCGACGCCGTATTTCGTGCCGGACGCGACCGTGCTCGATGCGCTTTGTTCGGCCGCGCATCGCGGGGTGGAGGTCACGCTGATCTTTCCCAAGGTGAACGACAGCTGGATCGTCGCGGCGGCGAGCAGGAGCTATTACCCCAAATTGCTGTCGGCCGGGTGCCGGATCCACGAGTTCAAGGGCGGTCTGCTGCATGCCAAGACGCTGACGCTCGACGGAAAGGTGACGTTCGTGGGCTCGTCGAACCTCGACCTGCGGAGCTTCGATCTGAACTACGAGAACAACATCCTGCTGCAGGACCCCGACATGACGCGGGCCGTGCGCGAGCGGCAGGAGACCTATATCACGCGATCCGATCCCGTGACGCTTGCCGCGGTCTCCGACTGGCCGCGCCACAGGCGCATCTGGAACAACGCGATCGCGACGATCGGGCCGGTCCTCTGAGGGGGCGGGGTCCTGCCGCGTGGCCGGTCCGCGCCGCCCGCCGGGCCGAGCGCGCTGGAAGGCCGCCGCGGCGTATGCTTGATGCCTTTGGGGGGATGGGTATCCCCGATAGATCCGGGAGAACTCCATGAGCTGGAACATCGTCGAGGGCTGGGCCACGCATCTTCATCCCGACAAGTGGTCGGGCGCGCTGATCATCCTCGCGCTCTTCGTGCTGGCGGGGCTGGTGCTGTCGCATCTGCTCAAGCACACGATCCGCCTGGTCGTCGAGCGCGACCACGACAATCGCCTCGACCGCATGTCGATCTCGTTCCTGTCGAAGGTGGCGAGCGCCTTCGTCTGGATCATGATCCTGATGCTCTATGCGCACATGATCCCGGCGCTCGACAAGCTTGCCACAGCGCTGCTGGCGAGCGTCTCGGTCGCGTCGGTGGTCTTCGGCCTCGCCGCGCAATCGACGCTGTCGAACTTCGTCGCGGGCTTCAGCCTGATCTTCTACCGGCCGTTCCGGCTGGGCGACAAGCTGCAGATCACCGCGCCGACCGGCGTCGAGACAGGAATCGTCGAGGACGTGTCGCTGGGCTACACGATGCTCAAGACCTACGACAATCGCCGGGTCATCATCTCGAACTCGTCGATCTCGAGCACGACGATGGTGAACCTGTCGGCCAAGGAACAGCGGACCATGGCGATCATCGCCATCTCGGTCGGCTACGATTCCGACATCGACACGGCCCGCGCGCTGATCCTCGAGATCGCGTCCGGCATTCCCGAGATCGAGGAGGTCGTGGGCTGCCCGGTCACCAATCTCGGGGCCTCGAGCGTCGATTTCAGCCTGCGCGTCTGGTGCGCGGATTCGGGTGTCGCGGCCGGGGTCACGAACACCGTGCTCGAATCGGTGAAGAAGCGGTTCGACGCGGCCGGGATCGAGATTCCCTATGCCTACCAGAACCTCGTGATCAAGGAGGTGCCCGAGGCGCTCCGCCGGGAGGAGCGTGCCGGGGCCGAATGATCGAGGCCGCTCTCGGGCGTATGCGTTGCGATGCCCGCCGGGGGCGCGGGGTCAGGATGCAAGAAGGGGCGTACTGGCGGCGATCGCCCAGGCCAGGATGACGCCGAGCGCCAGGCCCGCGGACCACGGATCGCTGCGGAGCCGGACCCACCGCGCGGCGATCCCGTAGACGAGCCAGAAGAGGACCATGACCGGAAGCACGGTGAAGGCGATCCCGAGGGGCGGGGTGATCAGCATCGCCCCGAGCAGCGTGACGAGGGGCAGAAGCCGTTGCAGCCCCGCCGCCACCCAACCCGATCGCGCCGTCACCACGGCATCCGCGACGCAGAAAGGGATCGTCCCGAGCATCAGCAGGCCCATCAGCCCCAGTCGGGGACCGGTCGGCACGAAGGCCGCGCCGTAGCGGTCGAGCGCCAGGGCGAAGATGCCGAGCCCCCAGACGAGCAGGATCGCGATGGCGGTGGGATGGAGGCGGCCCGGACGCATCCCGCCGCGCCGGAGCAGTGCAAGCTGGACCGCCCCCCAGATACCGAAGAAGGCCGCGAAGGCGGCAAAGGCGACGAAGGAGCCCGCTGCGGGCGGGACCGCGATCGTCGCCAGAAGGGCCGGTGCGACGGGCAGAGCGAGCATCGCGACCGCCTTGCGCCCCAGCCGTTCAGGATGCGGCACGACGGGGCCGGTCATGCGCGCGACGGGCCACATCAGCAGGACGAGCGAGGACAGCAGCGCCAGCAGCCACGGCCCGATGCGCGGGAGGGGGGCTGAGGGCGTTCCGTCGCGCGCCCCGCCGATCCAGTCGCGCACCTCCCGCAGGGTGACGGGGGAGTAGAGCACGCCCACGTGACCGACCCGGGGTGCCGAGACCGCGCGCCGTTCGACAGCGCCGCGCGTGACGGTCACGCCTTCCGCCCCGTCCGGGTCGATCTGGCGCAGGCGGTCCAGCGCGACCTCGCGCAGGCGTCCCTCATGCGCGCCGGAGACGATCAGCAGGCGCTCCGGCGCGTCCGGCGTGACGGCATCGGAATACATCGAGATGGCCACGACCGCCGCCGTCCGGTCGAGCCGGTCCGCCGCCCGGATCACGATGTCGGTCGCCATCGAATGCCCGACGAGGGAAACCGGATCGCTGACGCCCGGCAGGTCGCCCGCCGCGCGCGCGACGGCCAGGGTCTGATCGACCAGCTGCGCGGTCGTGCCGTCGATCGATGTCGGATCGCCCTGCATCGGGATCGGATTGCGGCCGTGCCCGAAGAAGTCGAAGGCCGCGACGGTGAAGCCCGACCGCGCCAAAGCGATGGAGATCGGCTGCATCATCCGGCGCGATCCGGCATAGCCGTGTGCGACGACGACGAGCGGGCCGCCCCCGGCATCGTCGGGGCGCCAGATCGTGACGGGGGAGGATGCGAGGACCAGCCGCTCGGACGTGACGCCACCGCGCTGCCGTTCGAGCATGACCACGGACAGCACGGCGAGAAGAGCCGCCACCGCCAGAACCGCTGCCGTCGTTCGATCGATCCGCATGGAGGTGAGTATAGGGCGGGATCGGCGGATCGCCCTGCCGGGGCGAGGCCTTCGGGTGTCGTCGGGTCGCGAAATCGGGAGGGGCGTCGGGCATCCCTGCGTCCGGGACGGCGACGGGAGGGTGCGGAACGGGGCTTGTTCGACGGGGCGGCCAAGACCACAGGGTTCCTTGCCATCGTTTGGGGACTTCAGTTCCGGCCTT
Source organism: Palleronia sp. LCG004 (assembly GCF_032931615.1). Lineage (NCBI taxonomy): Bacteria > Pseudomonadati > Pseudomonadota > Alphaproteobacteria > Rhodobacterales > Roseobacteraceae > Palleronia > Palleronia sp. LCG004. The sequence continues at coordinate 393,604 of NZ_CP136760.1, read as the reverse complement.
TCCCCGATCATTCTCGGGCGGGGCGCGATGCGCGTCGGAACGCTCGGACAAGAGGCAGCCGCAATGATCATCGACCTCACCGCACCGATCCTGTCCCCGCCGGATGGCGGTGGGCGCTGTGCGGCGATGGAGGGGGCGCGATGAGCGGCCGGTCGAGATCGCTGAGCCTGGGCCTGCTGCTGGTGGCGGAATTCGGGGCCATGTCGCTGTGGTTCGTGTCGTCCGCCATCCTGCCCGATCTGCTTCGGGCGTCGGATGCGGGACCGTGGCGGGTCGGGCTGCTGTCGATGGCCGTGCAGATCGGCTTCGTGATCGGGGCACTGACGCTCGCGATCCACGGCACGTCCGACCGGATCGATCCGCGGAGGGTCTTTGCGGTCAGCGCGCTTGCCGCCGCGGCGGCCAACCTCGCGCTGATCTTCACCGCGCCGGGCGGCACGGCGCAGATCCTTTCGCGCGCGGTGACGGGGATGTGCCTCGCCGGGGTCTATCCGGTCGGCATGAAAATCGCCGTCGGATGGACCCTGCGCCGCCGGGGGCTGGTGATCGGGGCGCTGATCTCGGCGCTCGCCTTCGGATCGGCGGCGCCGCACGGGCTCGCGCTGATGGGCGGGGCGGATTGGGGGCGGACCGTGATCCTCGCGAGCGGGATGGCCGCTTTGGCGGGCGTGATGATCCTGTTCACCGGCCTCGGGCCGCATCACGCGAGGGCGCAGGCCTTCCGGCCGGGGGCATTGTGGCTCATGTGGCGTCTCAGGCCGGTGCGTCTGGCGACGGCGGGCTATCTCGGCCACATGTGGGAGCTCTATGCGTTCTGGGCGTGGATCGGCAGCGCGCTGATCGTCTCGTTCGAGGCGGGCGGACGGGCGGATGCCGAGACGCTTGCCAGATCCGTCACCTTCGCGGCGATCGCATTCGGGGCCGGGCTCTGCATTCCGGCGGGGGCGCTGGCCGACCGTATCGGAAAGGCGCGCGTCGCGGGCGGGGCACTGGCGCTGAGCGGGAGCATGGCGCTCGCCACGGCGCTGTCCTTCGGGGGGCCGGCATGGCTGACCATCGCGCTCGTCCTGGCATGGGGGATGTTCGTCGTGCCCGACAGCGCGCAGTTCTCGGCCCTCGTCGCGGATGCCGCGCCGCCGGAAAGCGCCGGAAGCCTGATCACGCTGCAGACCGCGCTCGGCTTTCTGCTGACGGTGTTCACGATCCAGATCGCGCCGATCCTCGCCACGCAGTTCGGCTGGCCCGCGACCCTCGCCCTGTTCGGGATCGGGCCGCTTGTCGGTGTGGAGGCGATGCGACGGCTGATCGCGCTGCAAAGGGCATGAGGCGGCACCGGACACGGCGTCCGGCGGTGTCGGAGGGGCATGGCGGTTGACGTCGAAGGGGGCATCGTGTGAGTCGACCGGCCTTTAGTTCTTTTCCGGCGCATGCGCGCCAGACCTGACCGAAGGAAGGATCCATGGCTCTCACCCTGCATCGCAATCGCGAGGGCGACCTCGCGCCCCTGGCGGCAATGCTGCCGCCCGAGGAGATTCCGCTGATGAACCCGAATGCGAAGGTCCCGTTCGACGAGATGGAATGGCATCGCAAATGGCTGGGAGAGCTGGACGATGTCTCCTACTATCTTCGGGACGATGCGGGGCGCGATGTTGGATTCTTCGCCCTGAGGGTCGGGATCGGCCCGGAGGTCCGCCACCTCACATATGTCTACCTGAGCGAGGAGGCGCGCGGCGGTGCCGCGTCGGAACTGACGGAGCGCGTGGAGCAGGCGGCGCGGGATCTGGGCGCGCTGGCACTGACGCTGAAGGTGGAGCTCGACAATGCGCCCGCGCTGAACGCGTATCTGTCGGCAGGCTACCAGGAGCTGTCCCGCCGTCAGGGCACCGCCACCATGCGGCTGGACCTCGAGGACGAACGGACGGGATGATCCGCCCGGCCGCGCGGCGCGGGCCTAGCGGGGGATCACGAGTGTATGCCGCGTGCCGGTGGTCTCGCTCTTCAGGTGCATCTTGCCGTCGAGCTGGGTCGTGAAGGCCTCCGTCAGCTTCTGGCCGAGGCCGGAATCGACGCGGGCATCGGGGTCGATGCCCGGCCCGTCATCCCAGACCGACAGGGTCATCGCATTCCCGTCGACGGAGAGTTCGACCCCGAGCCGTCCCCCGGGCCGCCCGGCATAGGCGTATTTCAGGCTGTTCGTGACCAGTTCGTTCACGATCAGCCCCAGCGGCACGGCGACCCGCGTCGAAAGCCGTATGTCGGCCACGTCGAATTCCGTCGAGACGGCGTCCGCCTGGCCCGACGATGCGACGACGTTGCCGACGAGGGCGGTGAGGTAGGATTGCGCCGTCACCGTGTCGACGGAGCGGGTCTGCGACAGGCTGCGATAGAGGCTCGCGATGGCGTCGATCCGGGCCCGCATCCGCGAGAAGGCCGCGCGGCAGGCCTCGTCGCTCATGTTGCGCGCTTCGAGAGCGATGATGCTGCCGATCATCGTCAGGCTGTTCATCACCCGGTGGTTCAGCTCTTCGAGCAGCCTGTCGGCATGGTCGAGGGCGTCTGTCCGCTCGGCCTCCAGCCGCCGCTGCGCGGTCACGTCCTGCATCGCGAGAAGCAGCAGGTGGGTGTGATTGTCCTCCCGGAAAACCTTGCGCGCATTGAGCAGGATGATCCGCTCGCCCAGGTCGGGAAAGTCGTGGCTGACCTCGAAATCCTCCACCACGGTGTTCCGCGGCACCACGTCGGTCAGGAGGTCGAGCAGTTTCGGGATCGCCCACTGGCCGTTGCCCAGATCGGCCAGCCGCCGTCCGATCGTGGCATCCGGTTCGACATTGAACGTCCTGTAGAAGGACCGGCTTGCCAGCACGACGGAGAGCTGTTCGTCCAGCACGAGGAGCGGCTCCCGGATCGTGTCGACGATGCCCACCGACAGCAGACGCTCGCGTTCGAGGGCCGTGGCGGCGTCGCGTTCGGCGGTGACGTCCTCGATGGCGAGGAGGATGCGCCGCGACCCGTTGCCCGGGCGCACGGTCTTGCGCGCGTTCAGACGCATCACCCGCCGCCCGATCTGTTCGAAGGCGTGATCGACCTCGAAATCCACGACCTCGTCTCCGCCCGAGACGATCCTGCCGAGTTCGCCGAGAAGGGCGGGGATATCCCACTGGCCGTTGCCAAGCGTGGACAGCGGATATCCGACGGTCTCGTCCGATGCGACGTCGAAGGTGCGGAAGAAGCGGTCGTTGGCATATTCCACGACCAGATCCTCGGTCAGCACCAGCAGGCTCTCGCGCAGGCTGGCGACGATTTCGGCGGGGTCGATCTGGCGAAGCAATGCGATGTTGATGGCGGGCCCTCCCGAACGGGCAGAACCGCTGTCGGAGCCCGCAAGAGAGAAGACATACACGATTTGAGCGGCAATCGAAAGGGTTGGCAGCCGATCCGTACGGTGGGGGATATCCACGATCGATGCGACATCGGAGAAGGGGCCCGCGTTTCGGGGGCGGTGATCGCGTCGGTCCGCCCCGGGGAAGTAGGCGCGAAGGTCCCTGTTTCGGGATGGGTCCGTGCGCGTCGGGTGCGGCTGATTCAGGCTGCGGATGCCTGATTTTGCGGTTCGAGCCCGGCTTTCCCGGCCACGGGGGCAGGATGAAGGTATCCCGACCCGTGAGCCTCGGCACCGGTCCTGAGGGGGCGCTTCAGGCCGTTTCCCTCGGGATCAGTTCCGCCTTGAGGCTGACGGATCTGCCACCGCTCGCCTCGCCCAGCCAGAGGACGCATGCCTCGCACATTTCCGCGATTGGCTGCGAGAAGGTCGTCAGACGGTAGCTGTCCCAGGATGCCTGATGGATGTCGTCGAACCCGATGACGGAAAGGTCCTCGGGAATCCGCAGGCCGAACTCCTGCCGCGCGGCATCCATGAATCCGCATGCCAGAAGATCGGTGGTGCAGAACACGCCGTCCGGCCGATCGTCGGAGGAAAGGAGCGCGCGGCCCAGATCCCGCCCCGTCGCGTATGCGGTCGGGCCGATGGACCGGACCGTTATCGGAACCCCCGCGCGCCGCGCCGCGGCCTCGAAGCCCTTCGCGCGCAGCCGGAGACTGGTCGTCGCGTGCAACGAGGTCGCCAGCGCGGGCCGCGAGCATCCCCTTTTGCGCAGATGCTCGAACGCGTCTTCGCCGCATCTGACGTCATCGAGACGGACATGCAGCGCCTCGGGAAAGTCCTCGTCGCGGTTGATGAGGACGAGCCGCATGCCGTTGCGCTCGCAAAGGCGTCCGAGCTCGGCATCGGGGCGTCCCGAAAGGACGATGGCGGCATCGGTGCGGTAGGACATGGCCTGCCGGAGCGCGCCCTCGACGCTTTCGTCGGAGCGGTCGGTGTTGATGAGCATCGCGACCTTCCCAGCGGCCTGCAGCCGGTTGGTCAGGGATGCGACGAAACGGGAGCGGAACGGCGTGTCGAGCTCGGCCACGATGAGCGCGACGATCCCCGATTCCGACCGGTTCAGCCCGCGCGCGAGGTGGTTCACGTGATAGCCGAGCGCGTCCGCGGCGGCGAGCACCTTGGCACGGGTCGCGGGCGCGACGCTGGCACCGGGCGTGAAGGTCCGCGACACGGCCGTGCGCGAAACGCCCGCCAGTTCGGCCACGTGTTTCGCGCTGACGGAGCCGCGCGGCGGTTTCTCGGGACGATCGTGGTTCATGATACGCCTGACTACCCCGCAAATTGCCGCCCGCATACTTTTTGTTGACACGAGCCTACCCTCTCAGTGATCGTTTGCACAGCTGTGCAAAGGGAGGGGAAAGATGAAGAAGACCATGGTGATTCTCGCCGGAGGGGTCTCGGCCTCCTTCGCGGAAGCCGCATCCGCGCAGGATCTCAATCTCATCTGTTCGGCCGATCAGGCGGTCTGCGAGCGGCTGGTCGCGGAATTCGAGGGCTCGCACGACATCGACGTCAACATGGTGCGCCTGTCCTCGGGGGAGGCCTATGCCAAGATCCGCGCCGAGGCGCGCAACCCGCAGACCGATCTCTGGTGGGGCGGGACGGGCGATCCGCATCTGCAGGCCGCGATCGACGGGCTGAGCGAGGAATACCGCTCGCCCATGCTGGAGAAGCTGCAGGACTGGGCCGTCGAGCAGGCGGAGACGTCCGAGTACCGCACCGTCGGCGTCTATTCGGGCGCACTGGGCTGGGGCTACAACACCGACATCCTGGCGGAGAAGGGGATCGAGCCGCCGCAATGCTGGGCGGATCTGCTCGACCCGGCCCTGGCCGGCGAAGTGCAGATGGCCGATCCGAATTCCTCCGGCACGGCCTACACGGCGCTCGCGACGCTCGTGCAGCTGATGGGCGAGGACGAGGCGTTCGACTATCTCAAGAAGCTCGATGCGAATGTGAGCCAGTACACGAAATCCGGCTCCGCTCCGGTCAAGGCGGCCGGACGTGGCGAGTCGGGGCTCGGCATCGTCTTCATGCACGATGCGGTCGCCCAGGCGGAGGAGGGCTTTCCGATCGAGGTCGTCGCACCCTGCGAGGGGACGGGCTACGAGATCGGCTCCATGTCGCTGATCGCCGGCGCGCAGAACGAGGACTCGGCCAAGACCTTCTACGATTGGGTCCTGGGGGCGGACATCCAGTCGATGCTGCCCGAGGCCGGATCTTTCCAGATCCCCTCCAACGTCGATGCGAAGGTGTCGGAGGCCGCTCCGAAGCTCGATGACGTGAAACTCATCGATTACGATTTCGCCCAGTACGGCGGATCGGATCGCCGCGCCGAGCTGCTGTCGCGGTGGAGCCGCGAGATCGGCGGCGTCGGCAACTGAACGGACGAGGTCGGCGGGAGAGCCGCCGACCCTGCCTTTCGGAGGACCATCCATGCAGCGCGACAATCTTCGGCTCGACGTTCTCGTCGCGGCCGCGCTCCTCAGCTTCGTCCTGCTGCCGTGGTATCACATCCGCGGCGGGTTCTTCGGGATGTCATGGCTCGCGGACTGGGCGGGCGACCGTGACCTCTGGCCCGGGATCGCGCAGCTCGCGGCCCCGTGGCTCTGGCCGCTGCCGGTCCTGATCGGGGCGGCCGTGGCCCTGCGACTGATGCGGGAGCCCGGATCGCGACGCGGCGGCGCGCTGCTGGCACTCGGGGCGGCGGGGCTGGCCTGGCTCGCCATCGAGGGGCTTTCGATCGGCCTGAGGGGGTGGAACTCGGCGCTGCTGGAGGCGGCCTTCGGCACGGTCGAGGGACAGCCGGCCTTCGGGGCGGGGGCGATCGGTCTGGGTCTCTGCTTTGCCTTCATGATCGCCTTCGGTCTTGCCGAGCGCGGCGCGTTGAAGGGCGATGCGTTCGTTCTGGGCGCGATCACCCTGCTGGTGCTGCTCGTCACGCTTTTCGTGCTCTATCCCATCGGCTCGATGTTCGCGGGCGCGTTCCAGGATTTCCGCGGGGCCTTCACGACCGAGGGCGTTCGCGACAATATCGGCGATCCGCAGATCTGGAGCCTGCGCTGTCTGACCGGATCGGGCGGCTGCGGTGTCGCGTGGCGCACCCTTCTGCTCGCGCTCTCGACGGCGACGGGCACCACCGCGCTCGGGCTCGCCTTCGCGCTCGTCGCGACGCGGACCGGGATGCGGTTCAAGAAGGGGCTGAGGCTGCTGACGGTCCTGCCGATCATCACGCCCCCCTTCGTGATCGGTCTGACGCTGATCCTGATGTTCGGGCGCGCGGGCTTCGTCACGGAACTGATCGAGGACGTCACCGGCCTCCAGATGGGGCGCTGGCTCTATGGTCTGACGGGGATCTGGATCGCGCAGATGCTGAGCTTCACGCCGATCGCCTTCCTCGTGCTGATCGGGGTGGTCGAGGGCGTCAGCCCGTCGATGGAGGAGGCGAGCCAGACGATGCGGGCGGGGCGCTGGCGGACGTTCCGCAAGGTGTCGCTGCCGCTCATGGCACCGGGCCTCGCCAACGCGTTCCTGATCGGCTTCATCGAATCGATGGCGGATTTCGGCAATCCGCTCGTGCTCGGAGGGTCCGGAGGGGTGCTGTCGACCGAGATCTTCTTCGCGGTCGTCGGGGCGCAGCACGATCCCGCGCGCGCGGCCGTGCTGGCCACCGTCCTGCTCTGCTTCACGCTGTCCGCGTTCCTGCTGCAGCGGCTCTGGCTCGGCCGTCGAAGCTTTGCGACGCTGTCGGGCAAGGGCGACGGGGGGCGGCACGCCTCCCTGCCCAGGCGGGTCGCCGTGCCGGTGATCTTCGTCGTGGCATGCTGGTCGGCCTTCACGATATTCGTCTACGGAATGATCATGTTCGGTGGCTTCGTGAAGGTCTGGGGCCTCGACCATTCCCTGACGCTCGAACATTTCGCCCGCGCCTTCTCGATCTCGTTCGCGGACGGCCTGGTCTGGACGGGGGTCGCGTGGAACAGTTTCTGGACGACGATGCAGATCGCGCTCATCGCCGCACCGCTGACCGCGGCGATCGGGCTGCTGACGGCCTGGCTCATCGTGCGACAGCGGTTTCCGGGGCGCACCGCGTTCGAATTTCTGCTGATGCTGAGCTTCGCCATCCCCGGAACGGTGATCGGCATCAGCTACATCTCGGCCTTCAACCTGCCGCCGTTGCAGATGACCGGAACCGCGCTCATCCTGATCTTCTGCTTCGTGTTCCGGAACATGCCCGTGGGCGTCAGGGGCGGGGTCGCGGCGATGGCACAGCTCGACAAGTCGCTCGACGAGGCGTCGCTGACCCTCGGGGCGTCGAGCCCGCGGACATTGCGGAGGGTCATCCTGCCGCTGCTGCGTCCCGCGATCCTCGCGGCGCTGGTCTATTCGTTCGTCAGGGCCATAACGTCGATCTCGGCGGTCATCTTCCTCGTCAGTGCGAAGTACAACATGGCCACCGCCTATATCGTGGGCCTCGTCGAGAACGGGGAATACGGCGTGGCGATCGCCTATTCGGCGGTCCTCATCGTCGTGATGCTCTCCGTCATCGGCGTTTTCCAGCTTCTGGTCGGAGAGCGCCGCCTGAGGCGCGGCCCGGACAACGCACGACGCGCAGCGGCAAGAACAACAGCAGAGGTACCGGCATGAACGGCGAACTTCGCGGGGCCGTCGCGTTCCGGCAGGTCCGGAAGAGCTTCGGGGCATTCACCGCGATCCACGACCTGAACCTCGAGATCCGTCCGGGCGAGCTCGTGACCCTTCTCGGACCGTCGGGCTGCGGCAAGACGACGACGCTGAGGATGCTGGCGGGTCTTGAAAGCCCGACCGACGGGGAAATCCATATCGGCGGGCAGGACGTGACGCGCCTGCCGGCGAACCGGCGCGACGTGTCGATGGTGTTCCAGTCCTACGCCCTGTTTCCGCACATGTCCGTGCGACAGAACGTGGCCTATGGTCTCGAGGCCGGTGGCATCAGACCGCGCGAGGCCCTCGGGCTGGCGGATGACGGCCTCGAACTGGTTGGGCTCTCCGGGATGGGAGAGCGCCTGCCGTCGGAATTGTCGGGCGGCCAGCAGCAAAGGGTGGCCGTGGCGCGTGCCCTCGTGCTCGAGCCGCAGGTCCTGCTGCTGGACGAGCCGCTCTCGAACCTCGATGCGCGGCTGCGTCGCCGGGTCCGGACCGAGATCCGCGACCTGCAGAAGCGGCTCGGGTTCACGGCCGTCTACGTCACCCACGATCAGGAGGAGGCGCTGGCCGTCTCGGACCGGATCGTGGTGATGCAGGACGGCCGGATCGCGCAGCAGGGCACGCCGCGCGAACTCTACGAGGCACCGAAATCGGAATTCATCGCCGATTTCATCGGCGAGGCGAACATCCTCGACTGCAATGTCGAGGCGGTGTCGGACGGGATCGCGACGATCGCGGTGGGCGACCTGAGGGAGAGGTTGCCCGCGCGGGGTGCGGTGCCGGGGCCCGCGAAACTGGCCGTTCGCGCCAATGCGATCCGGCTCGCCAAGGGCGAGGGGCCGCTGACGGGAACTGTCCAGTCGTCCGCTTATCTGGGGGATCACATGGAATACGAGGTCGAGACGGGAGATGCCCGCCTCTTTGTCATCGCCCATGAGGAGGACCGCGCGCTGATGCGGGGGGACCGCGTGTCGCTCGAATTCAGGCCGCGCGGACTGGCGCTGATCTCGTGAGCGGGGCCCTTGATGCCGACGCGCGTCTCGCGGTCGCCGAACGCATCGCCCGCGAGGCCGGCGCTCTCGCCAAGGAGTATTTCGACCGGCGCGAGACATTGGCGGTCGAGACCAAGCGCGTCCTGCAGGATATGGTGAGCGAGGCGGATCGCGATGTCGAGAGAATGATCCGAACCGGGCTGTCGGAGGCGTTTCCGGACGACGCACAGCTGGGCGAGGAGCACGGTCATCTGGAGGGGACGTCCGGCCTCACATGGGTGATCGATCCGATCGACGGCACGGCACCCTTCCTCGCGGGTCTGCCCGGCTGGTGCGTCTGCGTCGGGGCCTGCGACGATGCGGGCCCGCTGATCGGCGTGATCCATGCCCCGATCCTGGGCGAGACATTCGTCGCCGCGAGGGGTCGCGGCGCGACGCTCAACGGGTCGGCCATACGTGTCACGGACCGGTTCGACCTTTCGACGGGGCTGCTCGGGATCGGCGCGAACGACCGGGTGCCGCACGGGAATGTCGGCGACATGCTGGCGGCCTTCATGGAGGCCGGGGCGAGCTGGACTCGGTACGGGTCGGGCGCGCTGATGCTGGCCTGGGTCGCGGCGGGTCGGCTGGTCGGATATGTCGAGCCGCGGATGAGCGCGTGGGACTGCATGGCCGCCTATTGCCTGATCGAGGAAGCGGGCGGCCGCGTGCTGCCGTTCCCGCAGGGCGAGGCGATGCTCCGGCCCGCGCCCGTGCTGGGCGCGTCACCCCGGTGTTACGAACAGATCCTAGAGCTTTCGCAATTGACCGACGACGCGGTTTGGGGAGGCCGCGACAATCGCGGGTGAAACTCCTTCCCTATCTCGCATCACCCGTCAATTTGAGTCAGATCGGGAGAATGACATGCTGAAGACGATGACCGCCGCCGCGATGATGTTGACGGCGACATCTGCGATGGCCGCAGACGACGTGATGCCGCTGGCAAAGGCGCATGCCCACAACGATTACGAACACGAGAGGCCGCTGCTCGATGCGCTCGCGCACGGGTTCACCGGATTCGAGGCAGATATCTGGCTCGTCGGCGGTGAACTGCTCGTCGCCCATGACGAGGACGAGATCGAGGAGGGACGCACCTTGCAGAGCCTCTATCTCGATCCGTTGCGCAAACGCGTCGAGGAGAATGACGGAAAGGTCTATTCCGCCGAGATGGATCGACCGGCGATGCTGCTGATCGACATCAAGTCGGACGGGGCCGAGACCTACGAGGTCCTTTCGTCGGTCCTCGAGGGCTATTCCGACATGCTGACCACCTACCGGGACGGGAGCATGGAACCCGGCGCGGTGACGGCCGTGATCTCGGGCAACCGGCCGCGCGAGATGATGATGGATCAGGACGTCCGCCATGCGGGCTATGACGGGCGCATGGACGATCTCGAATCCGACACGCCCGCATCCTTCATGCCGCTGCTGAGCGACAACTGGACGAACCATTTCGACTGGACCGGCGAGGGCAAGATGCCCGACGAGGAACGCGCCAGACTGGACGAGATCGTGTCGACCGCGCACGACAAGGGCTGGCAGGTCCGGTTCTGGGCGACGCCCGACGAAGCCGGCCCGGCAAGGGAGGCGATCTGGACCGAACTTGACGATGCGGGCGTGGACCGTATCAACACCGACGATCTGGCTGGCCTGCAGGAATTCCTGCAGTCGCGATAACGGCTCTGGACGTCTTTCGCCGGCGCGGTCCGACTGCGCCGGCGGTCAGCCGGGATAGGCGGCGTCGTGGAAGGCGTATTCCAGATCCTGCACCATCCCGAAGATGCGGCTGCAGGCGGCCGCCTCGTCCTCGTCCATCCCGGTGCCCGCGATATCCAGGCGCGACCTGAGCCAGTGGGCCCCGTCGACGAAGCCGGGTTCGGTATGGAGATCCACCCAGGCGCGGATGTCGGGGTCCCCGTTCGGATGCGCGCCGGCCCGCCTGCACCACGTCATGTACATCCATTCGGCCCCGAACATCGCCGCGACGATCTCGGCGAACGTGCCCCCGGCCGCGATATCGTGCATTCCGCGGTCGAAGGCCACGACGCGCGGATCGGCGGTGACGGCGGGATCGGCGGCGATCCCGCGACGCAGGAGAACCTGCTCGAAATAGGGGATCTGCTCGTTGGCGAGCGCCTCCTGCACCGCGATGGACTTGCGCCGATCCTCGATGTCCTGCGCCTTGATCGTTGCGAAGGCGAAGATCGAGATGGCGGTCGCGACGAACGCGCCTTCGATGAGGAGGTAGCGATCGAAGACCTCGGGCGGCAGGCGGTCGGCCTCGATATCGCGGACGAACCTGTGATCGACCATCCGGTCGAACCGGTCCCGGTTCTCGCGCAGGCAGCGATCCGACAGACGCTCCGTCACAGCGCGTCCGCCGCGCGGGCGGTGAAGCTCTTGACGCGGGCGGGCTCGACCGGGTTCCACCAGACGCCGTCCTCCTTCAGCGACGAGGCGACGATCACGCCATCCGTCAGGCCCAGGATCTCGACGACGTTGTCCTCGGTCACGCCGGAGCCCACCAGCAGCGGGAGATGCGTGGCGCTCGCGATCTCGGTGATCTCCTCGGTCGTGGCGCTGTTGCCGGTCCTCTGGCCGGTGGCGATGACGCAATCCGCGTCGAAGAAGGCGAGGTCGCGGGTCAGCTCCACGATCGTGCGGTCGGCCGTGATCGCATGCGCGCCGTGCTTGACGTGGGAATCGGCGAAGACGCGGATATGCTCGGCCCTGAGCGCGGAGCGGTATCGCATCGCCTCGGCCGCGCGCCCCTCCATGAAGCCCTCGTTCGCGACATAGGCGTTGGCCCATTGGTTGACCCGGATGAAGGATGCGCCGGACGCGGCCGCGGCGGCGAATGCCGGGATCGGGGCGTTGGCCAGCACGTTGATGCCCGCCGGCACGTCGAACCGGTCGAGGATCCGCCGCGTCACGACCGCGAGGAAGGCGGAGGTTTCGGGCCCCATATCCTCGGGCTTGGAAAAGGGAATGTCGCCGTGATTCTCGACGATGAGCCCGTGCATCCCGTTCTCGATCAGCCGCTCGGCATCCCGGAGGCAGGCATCGCAGATCTCCTCGAGCGACGCGCCGCGATACCGGGGCGAGCCGGGGAAGGGCGGGCAATGGATCATTCCGATCAGGGCTTTCGGGCGTCCGAAGATGTCCTCGATTGCACCGGAGGATCTGCTGGATATGACGGTCATCTGTCGCCTTTCATGCGTGAGACGGAATGTCGGATCTGCGCGCTTTCGCCACCCGATACGCGCCCTTCAACGAGGTGTCCGGAGTGGGGGCCGTGGCGGCGATCGCCGGTCCGCGGCCCGATCCGGGCGCCGCGGTTCCCGCCGCGCCCGGAATGGTCGGCATGCCCGAAAGAGGGGCGGATCACCGGGCGACGAGCCAGGAGATCAGGTTGCGCCAGAGCACGGGGTAGCCGTCCCATTCGCAGAAGGCCGGAGGCAGCCAGTGCGGACCGAGATCGCTGGTCCAGACGGCGCTCCGGCCCTTGCCGTAGCTGCCCGTCACGATGAGGGGATGGCCGCCCTGATGATCGGGCAGGCGCGCGACGACCGTCGCGTCGTCCTTCGGTTCGACCTCGTTCACGCCCAGAAGCAGCGGCCAGTCGCCTGCGGGGAAGCCCGACATCACCGGGTGGTCCGAGGCCACGGACTGGAGCGTCGCGCCTTCGGGGATCTCCACGCGGTCGTCCCAGGGCAGGCAGCGGACGGGAAGAGCATCCTCGACCGGGGTCCGGCGCCAGCGTGCGCGACCGTCGATCCCCTGAAAGCTGAAATAGCCCCCCACCATCATGAGGTTGCCGCCATCGGCCACCCAGTCGCGGATGAGGTTCAGGCGGTTCGGTACGGGCTTGGAGCGCAGCCAGACATCGGGCGGCAGGAGGAAGGTGTTGGACCCGATATCCGACAGGATCAGCACGTCGTAGGCATCGAGGCCCTCGCGCTCGAACGGGAACTTCTCGGCGGCCTCGTGCGCCGTCATCCAGTCGAGCTCGACCTCCGTATCCTTCAACGCGTCCACCATCGGCTGCGCGCCGAGATGGAAATGAACGCTGCCGAACTGGTCGAACCCCTTATAGTGGGTTTCGGAAGTGACCCAGCTTTCTCCGACGAGAAGAGCCTTGATCGTCATGCGGGGGATCCTTTCAGGGTATTTTCGGTGTCGAACACACTGCGTGCGTTGTGGGTGAGCATGCTCATCGCGGTCTCGGCCGGCATTCCGTGGCGCGCGAGCCGCGGCAGGAAATGACGCAGGACGAACGCGTAGCCGTTGCCGCCGTAGCGGGTGAGCATCATCTTGATGAACACGTCCTGCGACAGGAGCAGCCGGTCGAGATGGCCCGCGTCGGCAAGCCCGACGATCGCGCGGGCCACCTGGTCGTCGGAGGGGGATTGCACCCCCTGATCGGCATAGAAGAAGTCCATCCCGATCATGTCGAATTCGAGGAAGGCACCCCGTTCGGCCAATTCGGTCTGATACGCCACGTCGTCGAATGACGGGTTCATGTGGCAAAGCACCGTCTGGCGGAGATCGGCCCCTTCGCGCTCCACGATGTCGAGGACCTTGTGGGCGTGGCGGAACCAGCCCGGAAGATGGACCATCAGCGGCAGGCCCGTGCGGACCTGCGCCCGCGCGGCCCCCACGAGCGACCGCTCCTCGATCTCGAGAAAGTCGCCCGACACGCCGATCTCGCCGATGAGGCCGATCTTCGCATCCGTGCCATCGACGCCCGTCAGCGCCTCCTCGACGATCTCGTCGGCGATGTCGTCGGCGGACTTGCCCTCGACCGCGTCGGGCATCGACGAGGCGAGGTAGTAGCCCGCCCCCATGACGATCTGGAGGCCCGTCCGGGCCGAGATCTCGCGCAGCTTCGCGGGGTCGCGTCCGATGCCGCGGCAGGTCGGATCGACGATTGTTTGCCCGCCGAGCCGCACGAACTCCTCGAGCTCCTCGACCGCGAGGTCGAGGTCGTCGAGCGCGATGTTGTGGCGGTTCACGAACGGGTCCTGCCGCAGCTCCGACAGGATCTCGATCCGGACGGGGCCGTCGGCCAGATGCCGGCGATCCTCGGTCCGGGGCGGGTTCCACCAGCAGCTGCAATCGTTCTGCAGATGCTCGTGCATGAGCGTCACCCCCATCTCGGAGGAGGCGATGGGGCCGTCGACCGTCATGACGAGGCCCGAGTTCGTATGCGCGCTGGAGAGTTCAGACATTCGGCGCCCCCTTCCGGATCTTCCACGATCCGGTGAAGAGCCGGGTGTTCATCCAGATGGCGAGCAGGATGATGATGCCGGTCACGATCTGCGTGAAGAAGGGAGAGACATGCATCAGGATCAGCCCGTTTCCGATCACCGCGATGGTCAGCGTGCCGAGCACGGTCCCGATCATAGAAGTCTTGCCCCCCATGAGGGAGGTGCCGCCCAGGACCACGCCCGCGATGACCTGAAGCTCGAACCCCTGCGCCGCGTTGGAGGAGCCCGACCCGAGGCGCGCCGCGAGCAGAAGTGCCGCCAGCGCGCTCGCCACGCCGGCCAGGACATAGACGGAGTTGACGACCCGGCGGGCGGGCATGCCGACGCGCCGCGCGGCCTCGAGGTTCGATCCGCAGGCGATGATCTGCCGTCCGTAGGGCGTGCGCCACATCACGACGAAGCCCAGGATCACGACGAGGATCGCGATGATGGCGGGCACCGGAATGCCGAGAAGCGTGCCGCGCCCGAGCCAGAGGAACCCGTCCGCGCCCTGGATCGGGATCGAATACCCCTCGGTCAGGAGGAGCGCCGCACCGCGGTAGATCGAGAGGCCCGCGAGCGTCACGATGAAGGCGGGGATCCCCTGATAGGCCACGAACCAGCCCTGCACCCCCCCGATCACCGCGCCGACGGCGAGCATCAGGAGGATCGCGATGGGCCACGGCACGCCCGCGGCGATCGTGATCGCGGTCAGCGCGTTGACGAAGGCGACCTGGCTGCCGACCGACAGGTCGATCCCCGCGGTCGTGATGACCAGCGTCATCGCGACGGCCACGACGAGGATCGGCGCGGCCTGCCGGACGATGTTGAGAAGGTTCGCCGTGCTCAGGAACACGTCCGACATGGCCCCGAAGAAGACAAGGCAGACGATGAAGAACGTCGCGATCGACAGGACCTGGGCGTAGTCGGTGACGAAGTCGCGGAACGCCGATCCGGCGACGCGTTCGGTATAGGTCGTGGACATCAGTGACCTCCCTTTCCGACGATGAGGTCGACCAGTTCCTCGAGATTGGTCTCGGAGGTGCGGCGCTCGGCGACCTTGGTGCCCTCGTACATGACCGCGATCCGGTCGCAGACGCGGAAGAGGTCCTGCATCCGGTGGGTTACGAGGATCACGCCGACGCCGCGCGCCTTCACCCGGTTGATGAGTTCGAGCACCGCCTCCACCTCGGCCACGGCGAGCGCGGAAGTCGGCTCGTCCATGATGAGGATGTCGGGCTCGAAGCTTGCCGCGCGGGCGATGGCGATGGCCTGCCGCTGTCCGCCCGAGAGCTTCTCGACCTTGGCGGTCAGGCGCGGGATGCGGATTTCGAGCCGGGCGAGCATCTCCTCGGCGCGTTCGATCATCCGCTCCTGATCGAGGAAGGGCCCCTTCTTCATCTCGCGCCCGAGGAACAGGTTGCCCACGACGTCGATATGATCGCAGAGGCTCAGGTCCTGATAGACCATCTCGATATGACGGGCCCGTGCATCGGCGGGGGACTGGAAGCTGACCTGCTCGTCGCGCAGCCTGATCTGCCCGCCATCGGGAACATGCGTTCCGGCGATGATCTTCGACAGAGTGCTTTTCCCGGCGGCGTTGTCGCCGATGAGGCCCACGCATTCGCCCGCGAAGATGTCGAGATCGACGCCGCGCAGCGCCTGATGCGATCCGAAGGTCTTGCTGATGCCCCTGAGGGACATCAGCGGCTTTCCGTCGGAGGGGAGATCTCTCCCCTCCGACGCGGTGCGGATATCCGTGTCGGTCGCCGTCATTCGAAGAGGGACCGGAACTCGTCGACATTGTCCTGCGTGACGATCGTCACGGGGACCGAGATCTCGGCCTCCACCTCGCCGCCATCGGCCAGGGTGGCGAGCGCGCGGATCGCCGCGGCACCCATCTCGGCCGGATCCTGCTGGATCACCGCCTCGACATAGCCTTCGTCGATCCCGGCGATGGCCTGTTCGGTCAGGTCCCAGCCGTAGATCGACACGTCGCCGGTGCGCCCCTGCGAGGTGACGGCGGCGATGGCGCCCATCAGCGCGGGCTCGCCGGTGCCGTAGATCGCGTTCATGCCCGGATTGGCCGTCAGCAGGTTCTCGGACGCGTTCAGCGCCACGTCCTGGATGTTCTGGCCGTCGACGGTGTTCACGACGGTCACGCCGTCGGGCAGGTTCTCGACGAAGCCGTCGCGGCGCACGTTCTGGATATATGAGTTGAGCGCGCCGACCACGCCGAGCGACATCTCTCCGCCATCCATCGTCTCGCCGATATGGGCGGCGAGGTCCGCGCCGGCCTGGGCGTTGTCGACGCCGATCTGCGCGGCCTGCGGCCCGTCGGGCAGGATCGCGTCGATGGCCACCACGGGAATGCCCGCGGCATCCGCCTGCTCGACGGCGGGCATGATGCCGTTCACGTCGATCGCCACGACGGCGATCCCGTCGACGCCCTGCGTGATGTAGGTCTCGATCGCGGAGTTCTGCTGGAACGCCTCGTTGTTGGCGTTGAAGATCACCAGTTCCGCGCCGAGCTCCTCGGCGGCCTGCTCGGCCCCGCGGTTCATCTCGTTGAAGAAGAGCGCCTGCTGGTTGATCTGCACGAGCGCGAAGGTCTTGCCGTCCTCCTGCGCGAAAGCCGCGCTTGCGGTGAGGGCCGTCGCGCCTGCGAGCGCGAGGGCCATCCGGCTGGCCGTTCCCTTGATGGTCATGTCATGTCCTTCCTGTTGAGCGTCGCTTGGCGTTTCCGGCCGGCGGGGCGACGGAGGCCCGCTCGACCAGGGTCACGGGAAGCAGCTTTTCTGTCGAAGCCGTTTCGCCCGTGTCGTCCTTCAGCGTCTCGAGCAGCATCCCGAGAGCGCTTCGCCCCAGATCGCGGACCGGCTGGCGGATCGCGGTGACGGGCGGAGAAAAGAGGTGGAGGGGCCCGACATCGTCGAAACCCAGGATCGAGACGTCGCCGGGGATCGAGACCAGCGCATCGCGCAGCACCTCGATCAGTCCGATCAGGATCTCGTCCGACGACGCGAAGATCGCCGTGGGGCGGGGGTCCATCCGCAGGAACCGGCGTCCGGCCTCGCGGCCCGTCTCGGGCGTGTAGGTGCCGCGGACCCGGTCGATGCGGACGGGGCCGTCGGACCCTTCGGCCATCGCCTGCTCGAACCCGCGGAGCCGTCGCCTGCCCGAGATCATCTCCTCGATGCCGCCGACGAAGAGGACCGACCGGTGACCCATCGCGGCCAGATGTGCGCCGGCCATGCGTCCGCCCGCCTCGTTGTCGCAGAAGACCTTGGGAACCCGCGCGCCGGGCACGTCCTCGTCGAGCAAAACGAGATTGCGGCAGGAACTTACCGCGTCGAGGAGCGTGTCGTCCGCGGCGCGGTTCGTCACGAAGATCATCCCGTCGAGGTGACGCATCCTGAGCCCGTCGAGATAGCGCATCTCGCGCGCGGGGCGGTTCAGGGTGGCGTGCAGGACGAGCCCCAGATCGAGCCGGTCGGCCTCCTCCTCGATCGCGGCGACGAGATGGGAGAAGAACGGACCCGCGATGTCGGGAACGACGAGGCCCACCGCGTCGGAGCGTCCGCGCGACAGCCGCCGGGCGTGGGGATTGGGTACGTAGCGAAGCTCGGCCACGGCATCGCGGATCTGCTGCGCCCGCGCCTCGGGAAGCGAGAGCGAGCCGTTCAGGAAACGCGAAACGGTCGCGACCGAAACGCCTGCCTTCTTCGCAACATCGCTGAGATTCGCCATTTCACACCCGGTAAACCGCTTTACCAGCGCACAACATCGCCGGGAGCGTTGCAAGAACTTTCTGTCGGTTCGCCGAAAATTCGACCGCTCCGGAAAGACGGCCTTGCCCGTTCGTCCGGAAACGGCAAACAGCCCGGCCTGACGACCGGGCGCGGTGTTGCTGCGGGTTCAGGGGCTGGATCGTGGCCGGAGAGCGAAGCACCGGCCATCGCCCGCGAGGCGTCAACCGCCGCAGAGGGCGGCGATCATCTTCGGGATGGACCGGTGGTCGGGTGCCGTTCCGACCTCAGAGAAGCATCGTCTCGTGGAACATCGCCTCGAAGCGGGGGGCATCGACCCCGGTCGCGACCGCGCAATTGGCACGGGCGAGCCCGGCGGGGCGGCGATCCGGGATGGCCTGTCCGCGGGTCAGGTGGCCCGACAGCTCGATGTCGATCCGCATCCGTTCGAGCTGCAGGAGGTCGGGGGCATGGCAGGCCGCCACGGCAAGCGGGTCGTGCAGCGGGCAGCCCGCGATGCCGGGATGCATCGTCTCGTAGGAACGGACATAGAATTCGGCGATGCGCATCAGCATGCGCGACGCATCGGTGCCGTTCGCCTCGATATCGGCCATCATCTCGCGCGACATCAGCGTGGTCATCGTGGCGTCCATCCCCACGACCGTGATCGGCGCGCCGGATTGCATGAGGATATGCGCCGCTTCGGGGTCGTTGTGGAAATTCGCGTCCACCATCGGACGTGCGACGCCCTGGATGCCCGGATGCGACAGGGTCGATCCCATCACGATCACCGATGCGACCAGCCCCGCGATCTCGGGTGCCTTGGCCAGCGCGATGCCCACGTTCGTCATCGGCCCGACGGGGCAGAGCGTGATCTCTCCCGGCATCTCCTTGATCGTGCGGATGATGAAGTCGGCGGCATGTTCGTCGGTGGCGGTCGCCGAGGGCTCGGGCAGGTCGACATCGCCGAGGCCGTTGCCGCCATGGACGAAATCGGCCTCGCGCGTATAGGGATTGATGAGCGAGCGCGCCGCGCCGGCCGCCACGGGAATGTCCGCGCGGCCCGCGAGATCGAGGATGCGCAAGGTGTTCGCGGTCGCGATCTCGACATCGGTATTGCCGTAGACGCAGGTGAAGCCCACCGGGTCGAGTTCGGGATGGCGCAGCGCGTAGTAGATGGCGAGCGCGTCGTCGATGCCGGTATCGACATCCATCAGGATCTTGCGTGTCATTCCTTGTCCTTAATTCAGGCCGGCGCCAGTCGCCGGCGTCGTCCGCGCAGGGCCCCCAGCACCAGCGCGGCGAGCGTGATGACGTAGGGCACCGTGTCGGTCAGCTGGTTCGGGAGCCCCTGCGCCTGAAGCTGTACCGACAGCGTGTCGGCAAAGGCGAAGACGAGGCAGACCGCCGCCGCCCAGATCGGATTGTCCCGCGCCAGCATCACGGCCACGACCGCGATCCAGCCGCGCCCCGCGCTCATGTCCTCGGCGAAGATGCCGACCGTTCCGATCGAAAGCTGCGCGCCCGCGAGGCCGCAGAGCGCGCCCGCGACGATCACGGTCCAGAACTTCGTCCGGTCGACGTCGATGCCGAGGGTGCGCGCGGCGTCGGGGTTCTGCCCGATCCCGCGAAGCCGCAGCCCGAGGGGCGTGCGAAAGAGAATGACAGCGATGACGAGGACCAGCACCCATGAGGCGTAGGTGATCGGCGTCTGCCGCGACAGAATCCAGCCGATCCAGGGAACGGTCGCGATCTGCGGAATGACGATGCGGTCGAGCTCGGCGATGGCGGGATCGGAGAACACGCCCGACTGCCCGAACATCTGCCCCAGGAGGTAGGCGGTCAGCCCCGAGGCCAGGAGGTTCATTCCGATGCAGATCACGATGCTGTCGCCGCCGAACCGCGTCACGCCGAGCGCGAGGATCGAGGCGAAGATCATGGTGGCGAGCATGCCCGCCGCGATGCCGCCGAGCGCCGATCCGGTGTAGAAGCTTCCGGCGATGGCGAAGAAGGCCCCGATCAGGATCTTGCCTTCGAGTGCGATATTGAAGACGCCCACACGCCCGCAGAGCACGCCCGCGAGCGCCGCCAGCAGGATCGGCGTCATGCCCTGGACGGTGGCGTTGACGGTGAAGGCGTTGAGCATGTTCATCGCTTGCGCCGTCCCGGACGCGCGGTCCCGTAGCGAAGCGAGACGAAGAGGATGATGATTGCCTGCAGCACCATCGACAGGACGCGCGGGACCTGGATCTCGCGCTGCATCGCGAAGCCGCCCGTCTGCAACGCGGCGAAGAAGAAGCCCGCGATCACCGCCTTGAGCGGGTTGCCCCCTGCCAGAAGCGCGGCCATCAGGCCCGACCAGGTGTAGCCCGGCGAGACGAGCGCGCCGTTCTGGAAACGGTGATGCGTCTCGAGGATCACGATCGCGCCCACCAGCCCCGCGATCGCCCCGCTCGCGAACATCGTGGCGATGCTCTGCCGTTCGGTCCGGACGCCGCCATATTCGGCGAAGCGACGGTTCAGCCCGCGCATCCTGAGCTCGTATCCGGCGACGGTCCGGCGATCGACGAAGATGACGGTCGCCACCACGATCAGCATGAGGACGAGCCCCGTGCTGAGCGGCCCGGGCAGGTCGGGGAGTTCGGCGGCGGCCGGGATCGCCCGGGTCTGCGGCAGCCCGGTCGCGGTGTCGCGGAGCGGAAAGCCGGTCGCCCATGAGGTGATGCCGATGGCCGGATAGGACAGCAGCAGGGAAGTCACGAGCATGGGGATGCCCAGCCGCGTCTCGCCCAGGGCCGCGAGCGCAGCCCAGAGCCCCGCGGCCAGCATCGCGCAGAGCATCGCCGCGCAGATGAGCAGGACGCCAGGCAGGGGCAGTAGATCGGCGAGGTAGACCGGCACGACCGCTCCGGCGAAACCGCCGATCACGATCTGGCCGTCGCCGCCGAGATTGACCATGCCACCGCGCAGCGGGATCGCGGCGACGAGCGTCATGCCCACGAGCGGGATGGCCCATGAGAGCGTGTTGGACCAGTTTCGCGGGGCGAAGGCCCCCTCGACGATCTCCCGGTAGGCCGCGACGGGGTCGTCGCCCGAGGCGAGCAGCATGAGCGCGCCGATCACGAGGCCCGACAGGACGGCGAGCGCGACGGGACCGGGTCGCAGGATCTCGAGCGCGGCCTTCATGCCGCGGGTTCCGCACGACCGGCCATCAGCAGGCCGAGTTGCGCCTCGCTCGCCGTTCCGGCGGGAATATCGGCAAGGATCCGGCCTTCGTACATGACGAGGATCCGGTCCGAGAGCCCGAGGATCTCGGACATCTCGGCCGAGACCAGCAGGATCGCGCGGCCCGCGTCACGCTCGGCCACAAGGCGCGCATGGATCGCCTCGATCGCGCCTACATCGACGCCGCGCGTCGGCTGCTCGGCGATCAGAAGCGGCGCGCCGCGGTCGAGCTCGCGCGCGATGACGACCTTCTGCAGGTTGCCGCCCGACAGCGTCGCCACGTCGCTCCGCTCCGACGGGATGCGGATGTCGTTCGTTGCGATGAGGTGCCTTGAATGGGCCGCGATGGCGGTCTCGTTCAAAAGCGGCCCGCGCACCAGCGACGGATCGTCCTGACGGCCCATCAGCATGTTCTCGGCGGCGCTGGCCCCGGCCGCCGTGCCGGTCGTGGCGCGATCCTCGGGGATGTAGGCCAGCCCCGCGCGGCGGCGTCCGGCCACGTCGAGCCCTCCGAGGTCGCGATCCTTCAGCGCGATGCGGCCGGATGCGGCGCGCAGGCCCGCGACCGCCTCGATCAGCTCGCTCTGGCCGTTGCCGGCGACGCCCGCGATGCCGACGATCTCGCCCGCGCGCACCTCGAAGGACACCGCGTCGACGACAGGCTTGGGCCCCGCGCCGACCGAGACGCGGTCGAGCTTCAAGACCACCTGTCCGGGACGCGCCGGTGCCTTGGCGACGTCGAGATTGACCGACCGGCCGGTCATCGCGCCGATGATGGCTTCGGGGCTGCTCTCGCGCGTCTTCATCCGCGCGACCAGCTTGCCGTGGCGCAGCACGCTCACATTGTCTGTGATCTCCATCACCTCGTGCAGCTTGTGCGTGACGAAGAGGATCGTCCGCCCGTCCGCCCGCAGCGTCCGGATGACGCCGAAGAGGCCGTCGCGTTCCTGCGGGGTGAGGACGGCGGTGGGCTCGTCCAGGATCAGGATGCGGGCATCGCGATAGAGCGCCTTGAGGATCTCGACCCGCTGGCGGATGCCGACCGAAAGCTCGCGGACCCGGCGCGTCACGTCGACCCGCAGGTCGTAACGCTCGGTCAGCGCGCGCACCGCCGCGATCGCGCGTCCCCGGTCGAGAAACCCGCGGCGTCGCGGCTCGGCCCCCATGACGACGTTCTCCCAGACGGTCAGATCCTCGAACAGCTTGAAGGCCTGGTGCACCATGCCGAGCCCGTGGTCGATCGCATCGAGCGCCGAGCCGAAGCGGACCTGCCGCCCGTCGATCACGATCTCGCCCTCGTCCGGTGCGACGAGACCGTAGAGCATCGACATCAGCGTCGACTTGCCCGCGCCGTTCTCGCCCATGACCGCGTGAACCTCGGCACGGGCGACGCGCAGGTCGACATGATCGGTGGCCGTCAGCGCTCCGAACCGCTTGGTCAGCCCGACGGTCTCGATCTCCCAGTTCATCGCCGCGATCCGCGCTAGCGCGCCATCTGCATCGGATCGGCGACCTCGATCTCGCCCGCGACGATGGCGTCGCGAAGGGCCGCGACCTGTTCGATGACCTCGGGATACTCGGCGATGAGGCACTCGCTGTCCTCGACCCCCGGTTCGAGCCCGGTCAGCGTCATGCCGTCATCGGCAAGGCCGAGCGCCACGAGGGCGGGCTGCGTGCCTTCGATGATGCCGCGCACGCCCATCTCGATCACGACGTCGGTGTTCTTCTCGATGTTGTCCATGACGGTTCCGGGTGCCTGAAGGCACTGGTTCACGTCGACGCCGAAGCCCGCCGCGCCGGGGAAGTCCTCGAGCGCGCGGAACACGCCGCCATTGGTGCCGGAGGCGGCGGTCAGGATCCGGTCGGCCCCGCCCGATGCCATGATGGTCGCCCGCTGCTGTCCGCGCGCGGGATCGGCGAAGGGATTGTCGCCCCCGATCCAGAGGGTCGGCGCCACGTCGATGTCGGGCACCGCGTGGCGTGCGCCGGCGATGAAGGCATCCGTGTAGCGGTGGATGAAGGGGATATCGACCGCGCCGATGGCACCGATCGTCCCCGTTTCGGACGTCAGCGCCGCCTCGGCCCCCGCGAGGAACGCGGTTTCGTGTTCGCGGAAGACCGAGCAATGGACGTTCTCGGGCGCGTCGGGCGCGCAGCTGTCGACCTGCAGGAAGGCCGTTTCGGGATGCTCGGTGGCGATCTCGGTCAGGATCTCGTCGAACTCGAAGGTGATGACGACGACGATGTCGGCCTCGCGCGCCGCGGCTTCGAGGTTCTGCAGCTTCACCGTCGGATCGGAGCTTTCGTAGATCTTGGCCTCGAGGCCCATCTCCTCGGCGATGCGGCGCGTGCCGTCGGCCCCGAGCTGCAGGAAGTCGTTGATGCCGACCGGGTTGGGCGAGACGTATATCACGCTCCGGTAATCCTGGGCGGCGAGCGGTGTCGCGATAAGCGCGAGCGTGGCGGCAAGTATCCTGGATGTCATTGTCGTCTCTTCTCCGGATCGAGATCAGTAGGGGGTGTCGCCCGCATCGGCGTTGATCGCCTGTCCGCGCACCAGAATGGCGTCGTCGCCGAGAAGGAACGAGATCACGGCCGCGACCTCGGCCGGGGCGATATGGCGGCCGAGCTGCGGCATCGTCATCTGGGCGAAGACGCTCTCGGGGTCCTCGCCCGTCACCTTGCCGTAATCGGCCGCCACCTGCCGCAGCATCGGCGTGGCCACGCCGCCGGGGCAGACGCAGTTGACGTTGATGTCGTAGGGGGCGAGCCGCGCGGCGAGGATGCGCGTCCACGAGATCACGGCCGCCTTCGAGCTGGAATAGGCGAGGCTGTCGAGATGGCCCTTCTTGCCCGCCTCTGAGGCGAGGGTGACGATCGCGCCGGGCTTCTCGGCGGCGATCATCGCCTTGGCCGCGGCGACGGCCATGTCGTAGGCACCGAAGACGTTGACCCTGTATTGCATCTCCCAATCCGCGCGGGAAATCTCGAGCGGATCGCAATGGCGCACCACCGCGGCGCAGTTGACGAGGCCGTCGAGCGGCCCGAGCCTCTCTGCGACCTTTGCCATCGCGGGCCCCGTCGCGTCGGGGTCCGACACGTCGCAGGCGATCGCCGCGGCACCCAGCTTTCCGGCGATCTCGTCGAGCTGGTCCGTGGCGAGGTCGGCGATCATCACGCGTGCGCCCTCGGCCACGAGCCGCCCGGCCACCGCATGGCCGATCCCGCTCGCTCCGCCGGTCACGAGGATCGCGCGGTCCGCGTGACGGCCCGGAACGGGGGCTGCACGCTCGGCGAGCCTGTGGTCGGATCGGTAAGTCTTGTATTCGCCCATCCCGTCCCCTCGGTCGGCCTTCCCGCGTCGCAGCCAGTGACGCCCGCCGCGACGCGAGGTCAACGCGGCGGCGTGCCCACGGCGCGGCACCCGGGAGCGACAGCCCAAAGATTGGGCGGATGGGTCGAAAAGCGGGCAGGCTGGAACCGGCGCGAGGATCGGGTTGCCGTCATGCCTGCCGGAGGCGGCAGATGCCTCGACCCCGACGCGGGGTTTCAGGCGCGATGGTGGCGCAGATCCGGAGGCTAGTCCCCGGCAATCGCGCTTGTCAGCGCGTCGTAGCACATGCCGTCGATCGACGTTCCGACCATCCCGGACATGATCTCGTGCACGCGCTCGCGCGGCAGCGCGGGCTTGTAGGGGCGCTCGGCCGACAGGGCGTCGTAGATATCCGTGACCGTCAGGACCCGGACGTCGAGCGTCAGGTCGTTCGCGCCCAGCCTGTAGGGGTATCCCATCCCGTCGAGCCGTTCGTGATGCGCCTCGGCCAGGTGCGCCGACCGCGCGAAGACGCCGATCTTGCCGAGGATCTTCCGCCCGATCAGCGTATGGGACTCGATCACCCTGCGCTCGCCGGTGTCGAGCTTGCCGGGCTTGTCGAGGATGCGGTTCGGCACCCCGAGCTTCCCGATATCGTGGAGCAGGGCCGAGCGGCGCATCCAGGCGCGGCAGTGTCCGTCGTATCCGAGCGTGGCCGTCACGCGATCGACATATCCCGCCACGCGTTGCGAATGGTTGTTGGTGAAGGGGCTCTTGGCGTCGATGACCTTCGAGAACCCCGCGATGATGCGGTCCATCTTGTCGTCGGTGAGGTCCGCCGCCCCGATCACGGCCGGGTTCGAGAAGACGGCACGCGCAAGGTCCGGGGCGGCGAGCCGCGCGCGCAGGGACGGATCCTTCAGGACCGCGACGGCGACCCGAGCGACGGCTGGATCGAACCAGGTTCCGCTGCGGCTCGAAATCTCGTCGATCGCATTGTCGATACCACCCGATTGCATGAACACGTCAGCCACCTGCGCGACCAGCGCGATGCGCGCGCCGAGCGGGATCTCCTCTCCCGACAAATGCTCGGGCCGCCCGGAGCCGTCCCAGTGTTCGTCGAGCGCATGGATGCCGCGCGCGACCCGATCCGAGAACCCCATCGTGCATGCGATGGAGGACCCCTGCTGGCATCGCGTCTCGATCAGCTCGTCCACGATGGGCCCTGCATTCCGGATCACCGAGATCAGCGTCTTCGCGCGCCGGATCGTCGAATTCCCCCGCGCCGTTTCGCGGAGCAGGAAGTGCAGCGCCGATCGCGTCGTGCCGTCGATCAGCTTGAAGGCCTGTTTGAACTCCATGTCGTCGGCGAGATACAGCTCGCAGATCCGCGCGGCGTTGGAGGAGCAGCCCAGGTCCTTCAGCAACAGTGTGTAGTAGAGATCGTGACGCTCCTCCACGGGAAGGCCCAGACGGCATCCGATCTCGTCGCCGATTGCCGTCACGCGGATCGCATGACCGGCGGGCTGCCCTTCGGTGGCGTCGAGCGCGTGGCTGAGCGATCCCAGAAGTTCCGACAGCCGAAGCGTGCCCAGCCCGTCCGGCCAGCGATCGTGCGGCCGGAAATCTGCAAAATGTTTCATCCCGACGACGCCCACGAAAACGGCCTTCCCCGGGGGAAGGCCATCACTTGTAAAAACCTGTTTGAATGGAAGGGGTCGACCGGGTGGGCCAGGCCACACGGCAGATCTGCCACGCAGGCTTAGTCCTAATTCCCGAACCTTAACGAATGCTTGCTTTTTGACGGTGCCGGGACGGGACGCGTTTTCGGGTGAATGGCTCCGGATATCCGCGTTCGCCGCTCTCCGTTCCGTACGGCGGAGCCGGTCGAGACGGGCCCGCCGTTCGAAATGAAAACTTGACAGATTGACCCGTTCTCGTAACCTACCACGCGGTAGCCAAGGGGGGATCCAGATGCTTACCGGATTGACGAGGGCGCTTGCCGCCGCGACATGTCTGACCGCACCGGCCGCGATCGCGCAGGACGCGACATGGCAGCCGGACCGGCCCATCAACATCATCGTGCCGTGGGCTGCGGGGGGATCGACCGACCAGGTTACGCGCGTCGTGGCACCCATCCTGGAGGAGGCGCTGGGAACCGAGGTCGTCGTGGTCAACCAGCCGGGTGCGTCGGGCTCGACCGGCACGGCGGCCGCGCTCGACGCGCCGCGCGACGGCTATACCTGGACCGCGAACGCGATCGCCAACAATGCGACCTATGCGGTGACGGGACTGGTTCCCGACACCTCGATCGACGATTACCGCATCTATCTGCACGTGGCGAACGTGCCGCTGGTCAGCGTCAACGCCAACAGCGAATACCAGGACTTTCCCGCCCTGCTCGCGGCGATGGAGGACGGATCGGTCACGGTCGGCACGGCGGGCATCAACAGCTCGGGCGGCATGGCGCTCGCCGCGATCCGCGAAGGCGCGCAGAGCGACCTCTCGGGTGCGCGCATGATCACCTATGACGGCGGCAACCCCGCGGTAATCGCCGCCGCATCGGGCGAGGTCGTGGCCACGACCCAGCTCGCCGTGGAGCAGACCGAGATGGTGCGGGCGGGGCGTCTTCGTCCGCTGACCGTGCTGTCGGACGAAACGCTCGAGGTCGACGGGATCGATCCGGTCCCGCCCATCACCGACTTCATTCCCGATTTCCATGTCGCGGCGGATTATTTCGGCGTGTTCATCCCCGTGGGTGCCCCGCAGGAAGTCTACGACACCGTTGACCGCGTGTGGGAGGAGCACGTGATGAACAACGATGCGCTCAAGAAATACGCCAACGATCGCGGGGCCGTCTTCGCGCCCAGCTATGGCGAGGACGCGCTGGATCAGGCGATGCCCGTCGTGATCGCCGAGGCCTGTTCGCGCGTGACCCGCGGCGAGGCGGTCATCGATCCCTCCGAGATCGGGATCGACTGCCCCGAAAGCTGACGGGCCGGGAGGAGACATCGCGGGGGACGGCGGGAGGCCGTCCCCCGCATCTTTGAGGGGAGGAGCGATCCATGCAGATGACCATGGCCGATCGGCTGATGGCGGGCGTGCTCGGCGCGCTGGGTCTGGCGATGGCGGTGGGCGGGTTCCGGATGGACCGGCTGGAATTCCGCCAGATCCATCCCGCCTCCATTCCGGGGCTCGTCCCGATGATCCTCGGCGGGCTCATGGTGATCTGCGCGGTGCTCCTCTGGCGCGAGGCGTCGCGCGGTGCCGATCGCGACCCGGTCCTGGCGGACGGGTCCTGGCTGCGGCTCGGCCTCACGGCGGGGACATGCCTCGTCTATGCGCTGATCCTGGTGGGGTGGCTCCCGTTCCTGTGGTCCACGGGCATCTTCGTCTTCGCCTTCGCCGCCATCTTCGGATGGCCGGAAAACGGTGACAGGGGGGCACGGGTCAAGGCGGTCGTCGGGGCCGCGATCCTCGCGGCCTGCACGGCCTTCGGGACATCGATCCTCTTCTCCGAAGTCTTCCTGGTGCGGCTGCCATGAACGCGATCGCCAGCCTCGGGAGCGAACTGCTCTCCCTGCTCACGCCCACGATGATCTTTCACGCGGCGTGGTCCACGCTTCTCGGGATCGTCATCGGCAGCCTTCCGGGCCTGACGGCCACCATGGGTGTGGCCCTCATGACCACGCTGACCTACTCGCTCGACAGCACGACGGCGATCCTCGTCCTGCTCTGCATGTATGTGGGCGCGATCTACGGCGGATCGCGCAGCGCGATCCTGCTCAACATTCCCGGCACGCCGGCCAGTGCGGCGACCTCGCTCGACGGCTATCCGCTGGCCCAGCAGGGGCGCGCGGGCTACGCGATGGGCCTCGCCACCGCGGGCTCGATGGTGGGAACGCTGGTGGGGATCGTGCTGCTGGTGATGATCGCGCCGCCTCTGGCCGAGGCCGCACTCAATTTCGGCAGCTTCGAGTTCTTCTGGCTCGCCGTCTTCGGGGTCGTGATCTCGGGGCAGCTCACCGCCGACACCACGCCGGTCAAGGGCTATATCGCGGGTATCCTGGGCCTGATGGTCGCGATGGTGGGTTCCGAGGGCATCCACGCGCATATCCGGTTTAACATGGGGTTTTCCGACCTCAACGGTGGCATCGGGCTGATCCCCGCGATGGTCGGTGCCTTCGGATTCGCCGAAGTTCTGAACGCGATGTGGGGCAGGGCCGGCGTGCTCGCCACCGCCAAGGACAAGAGCGACCGGATCATTCCCAAACTCGCCGATCTCTGGCGCTACAAGGTCACCTCGATCCGGTCGGGCATCATCGGCACGCTGGTCGGCATCGTCCCCGGCGTGGGCGAGGATATCGGTGCCTGGGCCAGCTACGTCGCCGCGCGCCGCACCAGCAAGGAGGCCGACCGCTACGGCAAGGGCAGCTACGAGGGCCTGACCGCCGCCGAGACCGGCAATTCCGCGGTGGTTCCGGGCTCGCTCATCCCCGCGATCACGCTCGCCGTGCCCGGCTCGGCCAGCTCCGCGGTCCTGATCGCGGCGCTCTTCATCCACGGCATCCGCCCCGGCCCGCTCATCATGATCGAGCAACCGCAATTCATCTCCTCGGTCGCGGCCATGCTGATCCTCGCGACGCTCTTCATGGGGTTCTACGGACTGACGCTGACGCGGGCCTTCGTGCAGGTGCTGCGGGTGCCCTATGCCCATCTGATGCCGGTGGTCTTCGTGCTCTGCGTGATCGGAACCTACGCGCTGAGCCAGCGGATCTTCGACATCTGGGTAATGGTCGGGTTCGGCCTCGTCGGGTTTCTGTTGCGGCAGATGAAATACCCGATGGCTCCGCTGGTGCTGGGGATCATCCTGGGCGACCTGCTCGACAAGAGCCTTAGGCGGGGTCTGACACTCAGCGACGGGGATCTCACGCCGTTCTTCACGCGGCCGGTTTCTGCTGCATTCGTTCTGCTGATCGCCGTGTCGATCCTGGCCAATATCGGGTTCGTCCGGCGCAGGATCTCGCAACTCCTCGCACGTCGGAATCGTCGCGACGCCTGACCGCCCTGACAGGTTTCGCGGCGAAACCTGTGTGTCGGGGCGACCTCTCAGTGTTGGCGCGGAGTTGGCGGGGTGTTGGCGGGGATATTTTTCGCGATTGACCCTACCATTCGGTAGGTTTATGGGTTCGGGGGAGGAAAGCAGCAGGAGGAGCGGGAGAGTGAAACACCAACGCATCGGCATCATCATGCACGGCGTGACCGGGCGGATGGGGATGAACCAGCACCTGATCCGGTCGGTTCTGGCGATCCGCGCTCAGGGGGGCGTGACGCTTTCGGACGGCTCGCGGCTGATGCCCGATCCGATCATCGTGGGGCGCAACGTCGACAAGATCGAGGCGCTGGCCCGCCGGCACGGGGTGGAGCGGTTCACGACCGATCTCGACGCGGCGCTGGCCAATCCCGACGACACGGTGTTCTTCGACGCGGCCTCGACGCAGATGCGTCCGGGCCTGCTGCGGCGCGCGATCGACGCGGGCAAGCACGTCTATTCGGAGAAGCCCGTGAGCGAGGGGCTCGACGAGGCGGTCGCCATCGCGCGCCATGCCCGCGAGAAGGGTGTGAAGAACGGCATCGTGCACGACAAGCTCGACCTGCCGGGGCTCGTGAAGCTGAGGCGTCTGCGGGATCTGGGCTTCTTCGGCAAGATGCTGAGCGTGAAGGGCGAGTTCGGCTACTGGGTCTTCACCGGCGACGACCTCGCGCCGCAGCGTCCGTCGTGGAACTACCGCGCCGAGGACGGGGGCGGGATGATCTCGGACATGCTGTGCCACTGGCGCTACGTGCTCGACAACGTGGTGGCCCCGGTGAAGTCGGTGAGCTGCCTGGGCTTCACCCATGTGGACACGCGCCTCGACGAGGCGGGCGCGCGGTTCAGGGCCACGGCCGACGACGCGGCCTACGCGACCTTCCTGCTCGACGGTCCCGACGGCGAGATCGTGGCGCATATCAATTCCAGCTGGTGCACGCGGGTGCGCCGCGACGACCTGGTGACGTTCCAGATCGACGGGACGCACGGCTCGGCGGTGGCGGGCCTGCACGATTGCTGGTCGCAGCACCGCGTCAACACGCCCAAGCCCGTCTGGAACCCCGACGAGCCGCAGCAGATCGACTTCTTCGAGAACTGGGAGGAGGTCCCCGACAACACGGTCTTCGACAACGGCTTCAAGGTGCAGTGGGAGCAGTTCCTGCGCCACGTGGCCGAGGATGCGCCGTTCTCCTACACGCTGGCCGAGGGGGCCAAGGGCGTGCAGCTGGCGCAGGCGGGCTACCTGTCGTCGAAGGAGCGTCGCTGGGTCGACCTCGAGGATCTGGGGCTGTGAGCGCGGTCCTGAACCTGCCCGGCGGGTCCGTCACGCTCGAAGCGGGCCCCGCGCCCGCGAGGGGGGGCGACTGGACCCGCACGGCCTATGCCGCGGCCCATGTGGTGGCCGATCCGCTGGCCGAGGCCGATCCGTGGGTCGACGTCGCGCTCGACTGGGACCGCACGCTGGCCTTCCGCGAGCATCTCTGGGATCTGGGCTTCGGCGTGGCCGAGGCGATGGATACCGCGCAGCGGGGCATGGGGCTCGACTGGCCGACCTCGCTCGAGCTCATCCGCCGCTCGACCGAGCTGGCGAAGGGGCGCGGCGCGCTCGTCGCGAGCGGGGCGGGGACCGACCACCTCGCTCCGGGGCCCGAGGTCACGATCGACGACGTGATCCGCGCCTACGAGGAGCAGTGCGAGGCGGTCGAGGCGGCCGGCAGCCGGGTGATCCTGATGGCCTCGCGCGCGCTGGCGAGGGCGGCCGCGGGCCCCGAGGATTACGCGCGGGTCTATGGCCGCGTGCTGTCGGGGCTCGGGCGGCCCGCGATCCTGCACTGGCTGGGCGAGATGTTCGACCCCGCGCTGGAGGGGTACTGGGGCTCGGGCGACCACATGGCGGCGATGGAGACGTGCCTGTCGGTCATCGCCGAGAACGCCGACAAGGTCGACGGCATCAAGATCAGCCTGCTCTCGGCCGAGAAGGAGATCGCCATGCGCCGCCGCCTGCCCGAGGGCGTGGTCATGTATACCGGCGACGACTTCAACTATCCCGACCTGATCGAGGGCGACGCGGAGGGCCATTCCCACGCGCTGCTGGGCATCTTCGACCCGATCGCCCCCGTCGCGGCCCGGGCGCTGTCGGAGCTGGCCCGGGGCGACGCCGCGGCCTATCACGGGGCCTTCGCGCCGACCGTGCCGCTGTCGCGCCACATCTTCCGCGCGCCCACGCGGTTCTACAAGACCGGCGTGGTGTTCATGGCCTATCTCAACGGCCACCAGGACCACTTCACCATGGTGGGCGGGCAGGAGAGCACGCGATCGACGCTGCACCTGGCCGAGATCGTGCGGCTCGCCAACGCGGCCGGGCTGATCGCCGATCCCGACATGGCGGCGGCGCGCGCCCGCGCGGTCTTCGCCGCGCGCGGGGTTGCGGCATGAGCGGGCTCGGGCCCGAGCGGCTGTCGCTCAACACCGCGACATTGCGCGAGCAATGGACCCTCGCGCAATGCATCGAGGGCTGCGCGCGGCACGGGATCGGGGGGATCTCGCCCTGGCGCGACAAGCTCCACGAGATGGGCGCCCGGACCGCGGCGCGGGCGATCCGCGATGCGGGCCTGCAGGTCTCGGGGCTCTGCCGGGGCGGCTGGTTCACCGAGAGCGGCGCGATCGACCAAGGCGTCGTCGACGACAACAGGCGCGCCGTGGACGAGGCCGCCGCCATCGGGGCCGAATGCCTCGTCATGGTGGTGGGGGGGCTCGCGCGGGGGTCGAAGGATCTGCCCCGCGCCTGGGATCTGGTCGAGGAGGGGCTCGCCCGCACGCTCGAGCATGCGCGGGGGGCGGGCGTGAAGATCGCGATCGAGCCGCTGCATCCGATGTATGCCGCCGACCGGGCCTGCGTGAACACGACCGCCCACGCGCTCGACATCTGCGACCGTCTGGGCGGGGGGATCGGTGTCGCGCTCGACGTCTATCACGTCTGGTGGGACCCGGATCTCGCCGCGCAGATCGCGCGGGCGGGGTCCGCGCGGATCATGGCGTTCCACGTCTGCGACTGGCTGGTGCCGACGCGCGACCTGCTGACCGACCGGGGCATGATGGGCGACGGCGTGATCGACATCCCGCGCCTGCGCGGGCTGGTCGAGGCGCAGGGCTTCGACGGGCTCGCCGAGGTCGAGATCTTCTCGGATCGCGACTGGTGGCGGCGCGATCCCGACGAGGTCCTGGCGACGATCGTGGACCGCGGACGGACCGCCTGCTAGAGCGTCGCGGAGCCGGTCCGCGGCATCGCGAAGGATGACAGCCATGACCAAGCCCCCGGTCCGCCGCCGCCGCAACGCCGAGCGCACGCGCGAGGAGATCCTGCAGGCCGCGCTCGAGGAGTTCTCGAGCATGGGGCATTCGGGCGCGCGGGTGGACCGCATCGCGGCGCGCGCGGGCGTGTCGAAGCCGATGATCTACGACTACTTCGGCGACAAGGACGCGATCTACGCCGCCGCGCTGCGCGAGGCCTACGTGCAGATCCGCCGCGGCGAGGAGCAGCTCGCGCTCGATCCCGACGATCCGCGCGAGGCGGTGCGCGAGCTGGTGCGCTTCACGATGGACCACTTCCGGCGCAAGCCGTGGTTCATCCGCATCCTCAACTCCGAGAACCTGATGGGCGGCCAGACGGTCGCCCGGATGCACGACGCGGCCGAGATCCAGTCCGTCCTCGTCAAGCGCCTCACGAGGATCCTCGCCCAGGGGGCCGAGCAGGGCGTCTTCCGACCCGACGTGGACCCGGCCGAGTTCTACGTCTCGGTCGCCTCCCTGTGCTACTTCCCGATCTCCAACATGCACACCCTCCGCGTCGTCTTCGACCTCCCCCTCGACGACCCGTGGATCGAACGCCGCGCAGAAGAAGCATCCGATATGCTCCTCGCATGGCTCACAATCAAAACAGATTGAAAAGAGCTCCGCGATACATGTCGAAAGGGGGCGGGATGTCCCGCGTCGAGGCAGCTGGTGGTACCCGCGGCGGCCCCGTGGTGAAGCGATGCGGGGACCGCTGTTTCAGGCGATGTCCGCGGGCAGGACACCTTCGGGGATGTTCTGGTAGCAGACGGGCCGGAGGAAGCGGCGGATCGACAGGGTGCCGACGCTGGTCGCACCGAAATTGGTCGAGGCCGGGTAGGGGCCGCCATGGACCATGGTGTCGGCGACCTCGACGCCCGTCGGAAAGCCGTTGGCGAGAATGCGTCCGGCCTTGCGTTCGAGGATCGGGAGGAGGGATCGCGCCATGTCGGCGTCATCGTCGTCCATCTGCAGCGTCACCGTCAGCTGCCCCCTGAGGCTGCGCGCGACTTCTTCCATCTGCGCGCGATCCTTGCAGCGCACGATCAGCCCCAGCGGGCCGAAGACCTCTTCGGCCAGCCGGTGGTTGCCCAGCCACGCCTCGGCGTCGGTTTCGAAGAGGAACGGCGTGCCGCTGCGATCCGCCGGTTCGGTCGCGACCACAGCGGTCACGCCGGCCTCGGCGGACATTGCCCGGGCCCCGTCCCTGTAGGCCGCCGCGATGCCGTCGGTCAGCATGGTCTGGGGGCCCATCGCCGCGAGCGCGGATCGGGCCGCATCGCGCATCGTGTCGGCATGGGCGTCGTCGAGAACGACCGCGATGCCCGGATTGGTGCAGAACTGACCGGCCCCCATGGTCAGCGACCCGGCCCAGCCGGTGCCGAGCGCGTCGGCGCGGGCGGACATGGCGGCGGGCAGGCAGAACATCGGATTGACGCTGCCCAGCTCTCCGAAGAATGGGATCGGCTCGTCCCGTTGCGCGCAGAGATCGAAGAGGGCACGCCCCCCGGCGAGCGATCCGGTGAAACCGACGGCCTTGATCAGCGGATGCTGCACCAGCGCCGTGCCCACGTCGCGCTTGCCGCCCTGGATCAGGCTGAAGACGCCCGCGGGCATGCCGGTTTCGCGGATCGCGGCGTCGATCGCCTCGGCCACGATCTCGCCCGTGCCGGGATGGGCGGAGTGGCCCTTGACGACCACCGTGCAGCCGGCGGCCAGCGCGGCGGCGGTGTCGCCCCCGGCCGTCGAGAAGGCCAGCGGAAAGTTCGAGGCGCCGAAGACGGCCACGGGCCCGATGGGCCGCTGGATCATCCGAAGGTCGGGGCGCGGCATGGGGGCCCGGTCGGGCAGGGCCGCATCGTGGCGCCGGTCGAGATAGGCGCCGTCGCGGATGTGGCTGGCGAAGAGGCGCAGCTGGCCCACCGTGCGGCCCCGTTCGCCTTCGAGCCGGGCCTCGGGCAGACCGGTCTCGGACGTGCCGATGGCGGTGATGTCGGCACCGCGCGCGTCGATCTGGTCCGCGATCGCCTCGAGGAAGGCCGCACGTTCGTCGCGGGTGGTGTCGGCATAGGCCTGGAAGGCCGCCTCGGCCGCCTCGCAGGCGCGGTCCACCAGATCGGGCGTGCCGACCGAGAAATCGTGAGCGGCACCATGGGCGGGCGCGGATCGGAAGGTCGCCGCTCCGGCGACCCATTCGCCGGAGATCAGGTGCTTGCCGCTGGGGGTGAAGGTCATGTCGTCCTCTTTCTTCGGATCAGGTCGGTCGCGGAAGGGGCTTCCGCACGGGGTCGCCTCGCGTGCCGGGGCGGGGTGGAACGGAGTGTCGCGGGCCATCGCGGCAACGATCGGCTGCCACGCGCCGGGATCTTCGCGCCCCGCATCATATGATGGCACGTCCAAGTCATCATATCATTATTGACACAAGGCGATCCTGCGGGCAAGAAGGCATCCGAACAATCGGAGACGCCGCGCATGGACATATCGACACTCAAGGCTTCACTCGGATCGGGCCTGCTTTCCTTCCCCGTGACGCCGTTTGACGCCGACGGTCGGTTCGTGCCCGATCCCTATCAGCGCCACATCTCGTGGCTGACGGGGTTCGACGCGCCGGTTCTCTTCGCGGCAGGGGGGACGGGCGAATTCTTTTCGCTCACCCCCGACGAGATCCCGGCGATCGTCCGGGCCGCCAAGGAGGCGGCGGGCGACACGGCCATCGTCTCGGGCTGCGGATACGGCACCGCGATGGCCGTCGATATCGCGCGCAATGCCGAGAAGGCCGGGGCGGACGGAATCCTCCTGTTGCCCCATTACCTGATCGATGCGCCGCAGGACGGAATGTTCCACCATATCAGGGCCGTCTGCGACAGCGTCGGCATCGGCGTCATGGTCTACAACCGCGACAACGCGCAGCTGACCGCGGACACGCTGGCCCGGCTCTGCGAGGTCTGCCCGAACCTCGTCGGCTTCAAGGACGGCACCGGCGATATCGGGACGATCCGCCAGATCACGGCGACCATGGGCGACCGGCTGACATATCTGGGCGGAATGCCGACGGCCGAACTCTTTGCGGAGGCTTATCTCGGGGCGGGGTTCACGACCTATTCCTCGGCCGTGTTCAACTTCGTGCCTGCGCTTGCCAACCGGTTCTACGGCGCGCTGCGCGGCGGGGACAGGGCGACCTGCGAGGCGATCCTGAAAGATTTCTTCTATCCGTTCATGGAGTTGCGGTCCCGCAGGCAGGGCTATGCCGTCGCGGCCATTAAGGCCGGCGTAAGGATGCAGGGCTTCGATGCGGGTCCGGTGCGGGCGCCTCTGACGGATCTGACCCGGGAGGAGGAGCGCATCCTTTCCGACCTGATCGACGCCAACAATGCCAGGGCCGCGGCATGATCATCACCGACATCACCGTAAAGATCTTCGAGACGACGACGCGCCGCCATTCCGACAGCGCGGGCCATGCCCATCCCGGCGAGCCGCATGACGTCCGGCAGGCGCTGCTGACCATCCGCACCGAGGACGGGCACGAGGGATACACCGTCGTTCCCCCCGAAATCGTCCGACCCCACGTCATCGACAAGTTCGTGCGCAAGGTCCTGATGGGACAGGATCACCGCGACCGCGAACGGCTGTGGCAGGACCTCGCGCATTGGCAGCGCGGATCGGCGGCGCAGCTGACCGACCGGACGCTTGCCGCCGTGGATTGCGCGTTGTGGGACCTTGCGGGGCGCACGCTGGGCCAGCCCGTCCACAAGCTGATCGGGGCGTACCGCGACAAGGTTCTGGCCTACGGGTCGATCATGTGCGGCGACGAGATCGAGAACGGGCTTGCCACGCCCGAGGATTACGGACGGTTCGCCGAGAAACTGGTCGCGCGCGGCTACAAGGGGATCAAGCTCCATACATGGATGCCGCCGGTCTCATGGGCGCCCGATGTGAAGATGGACCTGAAGGCCTGCGCCGCCGTGAGAGAGGCCGTGGGCCCCGATATCAGGCTCATGATCGACGCGTTCCACTGGTATTCGCGTACCGACGCCCTGGCGCTGGGGAGGGGACTCGAGAAGCTCGGCTTCGACTGGATCGAGGAGCCGATGGACGAGCAGTCGATGTCATCATACAAGTGGCTCTCCGACAATCTAGACATCCCGGTGGTCGGACCCGAAAGCGCGGCCGGCAAGCACTGGCACCGGGCCGAATGGGTCCGGGCCGGGGCATGCGACATCCTGCGCACGGGGGTCAACGACGTGGGCGGCATCACCCCCGCGCTGAAGACGATGCGCATGGCCGAAGCCTTCGGCATGGAATGCGAGGTTCACGGCAACCAGGCGATGAACCTGCATGTCGTCGCATCCGCCAAGAA
Organism: Palleronia sp. LCG004; assembly: GCF_032931615.1. NCBI lineage: Bacteria > Pseudomonadati > Pseudomonadota > Alphaproteobacteria > Rhodobacterales > Roseobacteraceae > Palleronia > Palleronia sp. LCG004. The sequence goes on along the minus strand of NZ_CP136760.1, from coordinate 356,136 downwards.
CTGCCGGTGGTACGAGCGGGGCTTGCTGCATCCGTTCCTCGAATACGACGACGGGTTCGACTACCTGACCGAGCTCAGCGATCCGATGGACGGGGACGGTTTCGTCCACGTGCCGGATCGGCCGGGGCTGGGAGAGGCGTTCGATTTCGACGCCATCGAGAACCGGCGCGTCGCATGACCAGCGACCCCGAAGGCCCAAGACCCTGGAGGGCGCCGCGGTGAAGAGCGTCCTTGCCTACGGCGACAGCCTGACCTGGGGGGCCGACCCCGTCACGACGCTGAGGCACCCTCATGCCGATCTCTGGCCATCGGTGCTGGAGGCCGGGCTTTCCGGTTTGGCGCGGGTCATCCATGACGGGGTCGGGGGGCGCACCACGTGCTTCGACGACCATAGCGGGCCGTGCTGCCGGAATTCGGTGAAGACCCTTCCGGTGGCGCTGGCCGCGCACATGCCGCTCGATCTCGTGATCCTGATGCTCGGGACGAACGACCTGAAGCCGATCCACGGGGCGACGGCCGCGAATTCGCAGGCGGGAATCCGTCGGCTGGTGCAGCTGACGCGGACGCAGAGATACAAGCCCAAGGGACATGTGCCAGAGATCCTCGTCGTCGCACCGCCCGCCTGCAGGCAGGCGACGGGCCGGATGCCGGACGGCCCCGACCGCATTCCCCAATCGCTGCGCTTCCCGTCGCTCTACGCCGATGTCGCGCGCGAGGAGGGGGCGCATTTCTTCGATGCCGCCACCGTCGCGACGGCCTCGGAGGAAGACGGCGTGCATCTGCACCGCGATCAGACCCGCGCCATCGGCTCGGCGCTTATCGAACCGGTGGCACGCATCCTCGGACTTTCGACACCGCCGACCGGGGAGGAGTGACGCCGGTCGCGGAACGTGCCGATTCAACGCGCCCGGGAGAGACAAGGGGCGTCCAACAGGAGGAATACATGAAACATCTTCTCGCATCCGCAGCGCTCGGCGCGCTGCTGCTCGGGCAGGCGGGTCTCGCCGATGCCGAAACGCCGGACGACCAGCTGATCGTCGGCTTCGACATGAACAACGTCCTGACGCTCGACCCGGCGGCCATCACCGGGGCGGACGCGGTCCAGATCCTCAACAACGTCTACGACACGATCGTGCGCCTCGACCCCGAGACATACGAACTGGTCCCGTCCATCGCCACGAGCTGGGAGGTGGCCGAGGACAACCGGTCGATCACGTTCCAGATCGACCCCGACGCGACCTTCGCCTCGGGCAATCCCGTGACGGCCGAGGATGTCGCCTACAGCCTGCGTCGGCCGATCAAGCTGAACCTCGCGCAATCCACGTGGCTCGTCAGTCGCGGCTACACGGCCGAGAACATCGAAGAGATGACCGAGGTGGTCGATGACAAGACGCTCCGCCTGCACCTTCCGCAGGCGGACGATCCGCGCTTGCTGATGATGACACTCACGATGAACGGTCCGGGCTCGATCCTCGACCGGGCGGTGGTCGAGGAGCACGACGACGGCGACATGGGCACGGCGTGGCTGACCAACAACTCGGCCGGATCGGGTGCCTTCACGCTCAACCAGTGGCGCGCCAACGAATACGTCATCCTGACGAAGAATCCCGAATACTGGGGCGATGAGCCGTCGATGGAGCGCGTGCTGATGCGCCACCTCCCCGAAAGCCAGAGCCAGCGTCTAGCGCTCGAACAGGGCGATCTGGACATCGGCTATTCGCTCGGGGCGGCCGATCTGCGCGCGCTCGAGGCGAACGAGGACATCACGGTCGAAACCGTGCCGAGTGCGGGGTTCTATTATCTCGGGGTCTCGATGAAGAACGAGATCCTCGCCAACCCGAAGGTGCGCGAGGCGCTGCGCTATCTGATCGATTACGACGGGATCAACAGCGCGATCATGCCCTATTTCGGGGTCGAGCGTCAGGTGCCGGTCAATTCCTACGCCTTCGCCGCGGCCGACGATCCGGGCTACGAGCTCGATGTCGAACGCGCGAAGGAACTGCTGGCCGAAGCCGGGTATCCCGACGGGTTCGACACCACGTTGCGCGTGATCTCGGAACAGGAATTCCTCGACAGCGCGACGGCGATCCAGGGAACGCTGGCGCAGGCCGGGATCAATGCCGAGATCATCACCGGCGACGGGGGACAGATCTACGGGGCGATGCGGTCGCGCGAATTCGATATGCTGGTCGGTCGTGGCGGCGGCGGTCAGAACCCGCATCCAGACAGCAACCTGCGCGCGGTGGCCTACAACCCCGACAATTCCGACGAGGCGGGTCTGACCAACTACCAGGGCTGGCGCACGAGCTTCTTCGACGAGGAGTTGAACGAGATGATCGAGAACGCGCTCGTCGAGGGCGACGTCGAGGTCCAGGAACAGATGTATGCCGACATCCAGGCCCGCATGCAGGAGCTGGTCATGTCGATCCAGCCCTTCTCGGAGGTGGTCGTGACCGCCGCCTATCAGGACGATGTCGAAGGTGTCGTCGTCGATGTCTGGACGTCGCGGTTCGAGGACGTCACGAAAAACCGCTGAGGGTCGATCGACCTGATCATGCAGGGCGCGGCTTCGGTCGCGCCCTGTTTCTATGCGAGGCGGTCGCGCAGGAAGTCGATGGACGCGGTGAGGACGTCCCGCGGGCAGGTATGGCGCTCGTCGTGGAACCCGGCATCCACGGTGGGGTGCAGCGATGCGATGCGCGCGAAGGCGCGCGCGGCGCTGGCTTCCGGCATGTGACGGTCGCCCCTGCCGACCCGCAGGAACAGAGGCTTCGGCGCGGCCGCCGCCGCGAGATCCGGATAATCCGCAGCGATTCCGGGATGGAGGAAATGGAAGGCGGATTGGCCGCGCAGGAACGGAGAACCGGCGGCGAGCATGTCCGCGCGGCAGGCCATCCACCCGATCGACGCTGCAGCCGAGACCGCCTTTGACAGAGCGAGGACCTGCCATGCCCGGAAGCCGCCGAACGAGAAGCCGAACGCCCCCACGGATGTCACGCCATCCAGCGATGCGAGCCATCGCGCGGCCTGCATGTCCTCGGCCGCGGTGATGCCCGCAAGCGACCAGCCGAGCCCCATCGCGCCTGCCGCCAGCGCCTGCTGCGCCTCGTAGCCGCCGGACCATCGCGCGCCGAACCCCACGGCGTCGAGGCAGAGCACCGACAGACCCGCCGCGCGGATGGCCCGCAACGGCGCGAGACCGTGGTAATGCGCGCTCGGCCGGGCGAGCTTGCCCCAGCCCCGGACGAAGTCGCCGCCATGCTCGTGCAGCGCCAGGATCGCGGGCCCCGGCCGTTCGCCCCGGAGGAAGACGCCGGTCGCGCGCGCGCCGGTCGCGAACCGGAACGCCACGCGGATGCCTCGGCGTCTGACCTCGGGCAGGCCGTCATGCGGGGGAAGCGTCGCGCGCCATGCGGAAAGATCGGCGGGCGGGCCGGTCCAGCCTCGTCGCCTGATCTCCAGGAAATCCGGCAGCCGGTCGATCAAATCGCCCGCTCGTAGGCCAGCGAGGCACCGATCAGCTCGCGCGCATAGGGGTCGGTGGCACCGTTGCCGGGAATGTCCGCACGGTCGAGCACCTCGACGATCCGGCCGCCCTGCATCACGGCGAACCGGTCGCACATATGGTCCACCACGGCCAGATCGTGACTGACCATGATGTAGGTAAAGCCCTTCTCGGATCGCAGACGCGCCAGCAGGTTCAGGATCTCGGCCTGAACGCTCACGTCCAGCGCCGAGGTCGGCTCGTCCAGAAACAGGACGTCGGGCTCGAGGATCAGGGCGCGGGCGATGGCGACCCGCTGCCGCTGCCCGCCCGACATCTGGTGGGGAAACCGCTCGAGAAAGTCGTCCGACAGGCCCACCTCGCGCAGTGCCTGTCGCATCCTCGCATCGCGATGGCCGAGCCCGTGAATCGCGAGCGGTTCGGTCAGGACCGTCCGGACCGACTGACGGGGATGCAGCGATCCGTAGGGGTCCTGGAACACCATCTGCAATGTCCGGCACCGCGCCATCGGGTCCATGTCGCGCACCGATTGCCCGCCGATCGTCACCTGCCCCTCCCAGTTCGACATGAGAAGCGAGGCACATCGCAGCACGGTCGACTTTCCCGATCCGCTTTCGCCGACCAGCCCGAAACATTCGCCCGCGGCGACGTCGAAGCTGACTGAATGCAGGATCTGCAACGCGCCCAGCGTGATCGACAGGTTCTTGACGCCGACCGACTTCATGCCGCGCCCTCCGACCAGCTCGCCTGCCGTTCCAGCACCGGAAGCGGCGCGCGGTCGCCGCCGATCCGCGGCTGTGCCGCGATCAGGCCACGCGTGTAGGGATGTGTGGCGCGGTCGAGATCGGCCGCGTCGAGGACCTCGACGACCCGGCCGGCATACATGATCAGCACCCTGTCGCAGAAATTGCGGACGAGGTTCAGATCGTGCGAGATCATCACGAGGCCGATCCCCCGTTCCTTCACCAGCGCGTCGAGGATGCGCAGGACCTCGAGCCGCACGGTCACGTCGAGCGCCGATGTCGGCTCGTCCGCGATGACGAGGTCCGGATCCGTCATCAGCATCATCGCGATCATCACCCGCTGGCCCATGCCGCCCGAAACCTCGTGCGGATAGAGGCCGTAGACCCGTTCGGGATCGCGGATCTGGACGGCCTTCAACATCTCGACCGTCTTCGCGCGGGCCTCTGCCCTGGTTGCGCGGATATGGGTGCGATACGCCTCGGCGATCTGGTCGCCGCAACGTTCGATCGGGTTCAGCGAGAATTTCGGATCCTGCAGGATCATCGACATGCGCGCCCCGCGCACCTTCAGCATCGCGCGCTCGGGCAGGTCCAGCAGGTCGAGCCCGTCGAACCGCAGGCGGTCGGCCGTCACGTCGGCCCCCGGCAGAAGCCGCATGATGGCACGTCCGACGGTGGATTTGCCCGACCCGGATTCGCCCACGATCCCCAGCCGCTCACGCCCGAGATCGAAGCTGACCCCTTGCACCGCCGGATCGGTCGATCCGCCGTAGCGCACCGTGAGGTTCCTCACGCTCAGCATAGGATCCATCGCGCTTACCTCTTGTTCATCTGCTTGGGATCGAGCGCGTCGCGCAGGCCGTCGCCCAGAAGGTTGAAGGCGAGGCTGACGGCCAGGATCGCGATGCCGGGAAACGTCACGAGCCACCAGCTGTCGATCATGTAGCGGCGTCCGGTCGCGATCATCGCCCCCCATTCCGGCAGCGGCGGCTGCGCGCCGAGCCCGAGGAAGCCCAGGCCCGCGGCGGTCAGGATGACGGTCGCCATGTTGAGCGTCAGCCGGATCAGGACCGAGGGCAGGCACATGGGCACGATGCTCTTCCAGATGATGCGGGCCGAGGACGCCCCCTGCAGCCGGGCCGCCGCGATATAGTCCGCCTTGCGGAAGGTCAGGGTTTCCGCCCGTGCCAGACGCGCGATCGGCGGCCAGGCGGTGAGCGCGATGGCGATGATCGCGTTGTTGAGGCTCGGCCCGAGGGCGGCCACGAATGCGAGCGACAGGATCAGCGACGGGAACGACAGGAAGATATCCGTCAGGCGCATCAGCGCGGTGTCGATGCGCCCGCCGAAATATCCCGCGACCGTCCCGACGAGGAGGCCGATCGGTCCGACCACGATCGACACGATGAAGATGATCGACAGGGTGATGCGCGACCCGTGGACGATACGGCTGAAGATGTCGCGCCCGAGTTCGTCGGTTCCGAAGAGGTTCGCGCGCGACGGCGGCATGAGCGTGTTCGTCAGGTCCTGCGCATAGGGATTGTGCGTGGCCAGCAGCGGCGCGAAGAGCGCCATCAGGATCAGCAGGGCAAGCACGACCAGCCCGAAGGCCGATGGGGGGGAGCGCAGCAGGAAGGTCACGATACGCCCGAGCGATGTCACGGCATGGGGCATCCTGCGGCGGCGGGCAGGTCCGAGCGGTAGGGTCACCATCAGCGCGTCCTCGGGTCGAAGACCCTGTAGAGAATGTCGGAAATCACGTTCAGGCCGATGAAGATCAGCCCGACGATGAGCACGCAGGTCATCACCGCGTTCATGTCGCCGATGAGCAGGTTGGCCGTCAGGTACTGGCCGAATCCCGGCCATGCGAAGACCGTCTCGATCAGGACAGCCCCTTCGAGGAGCGAGCCGTAGGCCAGCGCCACGATCGTCACGAGCTGCACGCGGATGTTGCCGAAGGCGTGCCGCCAGATCGTCTTGTTCCGCGACAGGCCCTTTACCCGGGCCGTCGTCACGTATTCCTGGTTCAGCTGGTCCAGCATGAAGCTGCGCGTCATCCGCGTGATGTAGGCGGAGGAGGAATATCCCAGCAGGGAGGCCGGAAGGATGATGTGGTTGACGGCACTCCGGAAGACGTCCCACTGGCCGGCGAGTGCGCTGTCGATGAGCAGGAAGTTCGTCCGCTCGGGCACCATGCCGATGTAGAACTGGCTCATCCTTCCCGATCCGCCGACCCAGCCGAGCCCGGCATAGAAGATCAGGAGCGCGATCATCCCTGTCCAGAAGATCGGCATGGAATGGCCCGTCAGGCTGATGATCCGGATCACGTGATCCACCCACCGGTCCTTGTTGACCGCTGCGGCGACGCCCATCGGTATCCCGAGTGCCGCGCCGATGATGATGGCGAATGTCGCGAGTTCGATCGTGGCGGGTAGGGCGCGGGCGATGTCGTTGAGCACCGGTTGGCCCGTCCGGATCGACGTGCCGAAATCGAGCGTCAGGATATCGCCGATATACATGAAGAACTGCTGCCAGACCGGCCGGTCGAGGCCGAGCTGGCGATAGACGTTCTCGTAGACCTCTCGTGTCGCGTCCTCGCCCACGATGGCGCGGACGGGGTCGGTGGGCATGATCCGTCCGATCACGAATGTCAGGATCAGAAGTCCGGCCAGCGTGACGAGGATCGCTCCCGCCTGTCCCGCGATATCCGGTAAAACCCTCCGCCGCATCACACCCCTCCCCGGTGAGTTACAATCGTAGTATGACCAAACTAAGTTATATTACAAGTCCTGTTGCGCCGTCCCGCGCCCGAGGAGGCCGCGATACCTGGCAAGGCTGCCTTGCAGATGCTTGCGCATGGCGGCAGAGGCCGCCGACGGGTCGTTGGCGAGGATCGCCGAGACGATCTCGCGATGCTCCCGCGCCAGCAATTCCAGATAGGACGGATCGACGGTCGCGTCGGTGCCGCCCTGCCGCACCCCGCGGCGCGGGATCAGGCTGGGCCCGATCACCGTCAGATATTCCTCGAACCGCGTATTGTTCGACGCCCGGGCGATCGCGACATGCAGGGCGAAATCGGCTTCGACCGAGGTTTCTCCGTCAGCGATCAGTTTTTCCATGTCGTCGAACCGGGCGATCATCTCCTCCTCCTGGCGGGCCGAACGACGTCTGGCGGCCAGCGCGGCCGCCTCGACCTCGAGCGCGATGCGCAGCTCCAGCACCTCGATGACCGACGATACCCGGGAGGGATCGACGTTGCGGAAGGGGATCGCCTCGTCCACCGGCGGTTCCGTCACGTAGACGCCCGATCCCTGTCGCGGCTGCAGAAGGCCGTCTGCCCGCAATGCCGCCACCGCTTCGCGCAGGACGGTGCGACTCACGCCCGCTTCCTCGCAGAGCTTCGCCTCGCTCGGCAGGCGGGACCCGACCGGAAACTCGCCGGTCGCGATCCGTCTGCGCAGGGTCGCGACGAGGTCCACCACCATCGTTCCGCGTCGTCCGGCCCGTTCCTGCATCTGTTTCGTCTCCTTCTTCGGCTCGCCGGTCGAAGTTATCATATGGATTTACTGTATGATAGCATCACGATTGAACAGCCGAGGATTGTCCCGCAGCGACCTCGGGCAGGGGAGGGGATCTGACGGAATTGGAAGAAATCTGTGGGGGATTGTCCGGATCGGTGGCGCACAGCGTCGATCGGAGGCAGGTTCGAGGGGGCTGAGCGGCAAATGCGAGGAGGATTCGATCTTGGAGCGAATGGGCCGGATGATTTCGATCACCCCTGAAGTCGGCCTCCAAGCGCGGTAGATCGGAGATTGGTTGTGAACGTGGGGTTTCATTTACGGATCGTCGGGCGCTGCGATGGGATCCTGCGCGCACTCGATGGCGGGTGCGATCCGGTCGGGCTCGCTACGCCGATGGATATCGCCCGCGCCGCGGAGCCAGCGGCATGAGGATCGCGCTGGTCAATCCCAATACCGATGCCGCCGTTACCAGCGCGATGTGCGAGATCGCGCGGCGCAGGGCCCCTCCGGGTCTCTCGATCACGGGGCATACCGCGACGTTCGGGGTGCCGCTCATCACCGATGCCGTCGCGTTGTCGGAGGCCGCGCGCGCCGTCGCGGCGTTTGCCCCCCAACTGGCGCATTATGACGGCGTCGTGGTTTCGGCCTTCGGCGATCCGGGGGTGGAGGCGTTGCGGGACGTACTCGAATGCCCTGTCGTCGGTATAGCCGAGGCGGCGATGCGGGCCGCGGGCGCGGGTGGACGCGCCTTCGCCGTCGCGACCACGACGCCCGATCTCTGCGAGGCGATCGCCGCGCGCGCCGTTGCGTATGGCCATGCGAATTTCGTCGGCACCTGGGTCACGCCGGGCGACCCGCGGGACGTGATGGCCGACCACGACACGTTGGCGGCGGCCCTTCTCTCCGCCAGCCAGTCGGCGGTGAAGGACGGCGGTGCGCAGGCGGTGATCGTCGGCGGTGGACCTCTCGCCCGGGTTGCCGAGACGATGCGCGGATGCCTGTCGGTTCCCGTGATCGCCCCCATACCGGAAGCGATCGACCTGATCGCGGCCTACCTGATGGAGGAGCGATGACGAGGCGCGTCATTCTTGCAGGCGGGTTTGCTTGGATCGGCTGATCGAAGCGGTTTCGGCAAGGGGCTTCCGGCAACACTGATATCGGCGGTTGTAAGCTCGTCTTGCCTTTGCGGATCACCGTGCAAAGCTGACGGCGGTTAGGCCTAGCCCCTGCGATGAGCCGCTCGAACGGCTGCGGAATACGTGACTTGGATCCTCGCTTCGGCACGCTGAGGTCTTCGTTCGAGCTGGTCTCGTGAGCTGCGCCTGCTGCTGGAGCATTCGCGCGGCCGTCCATCGGAAACAGGACAATACCCGGATCAGATTCATGGATTGGCGAGATTTCCGATCGGTTCAGGTCTCGGACGTGTCGGATTCCTCATCGGTTTCGGTCTCGGAGTGGCGTTCGCCGAGGAAATCGGCAAGCCCGCCCATCCCGTCGATATGGGCCGAAATCGTCCTGAGCGCGGCCAGAAGTGGCACGGCGACCACCATGCCCACCGCCGACCAGAGCCATGCCCAGAACGAGACGGCGAGGAACACGACCACCGTGTTGAGCCGCAGGTTCCGCCCGACGAAATAGGGTGTCACGATCTGGCCCTCGATCGTCGTGAGCATCAGATAGATGCCGCCCACGACCGGTGCCCACCCCACCCAGTCGAACGAGACGAGCGCGACCGCCGAGGCGACGACGATCCCGGCAAGCGCGCCCAGATAGGGGACGAAGTTGAAGAGGAAGGCGATCATTCCCAGGATGATCGGCGAGGGCATCCCCACGGCCCACATGGCCGTCCCGACTGCGATCCCGAGCCCCGCATTGATGACGGTGATCGTGAAGAGATATCGCGAGAGCTCCCGTTCGATGTCGCGGATGGCCGTCATCGCCCGCCGCTTGTCGCTGAAGCGCGGGATCACGTGGACGAGCTTTTCGTAGAACATGTTGCCCGAGGCCAGCAGGAAGAACAGCAGGACGAGCGTGAAGACCACCTGCGCCGCGATGCCGGGCACCAGCGCCGCGATGTCGGTGGCGTATCCCCCCTCGGCCATGACGACGCGCTGCACGTCGTCGCCGGGGGCCCCGAGGGTGTTCAGACGGTTGGCGGCCTCGAAAAGCCCGCCCATCGCGCCCGAGATCTCGCCGATCTGATCGCGGACCTGTGCCGTGATCTCCGGGGCGCGGCTGATCCAGTCCGTCACGGGGAGGGACAGCGTCCCGAGGATGCCGATGCTCGTGATGAGAAGGCTCAGCACGATGATGAGGGATGTGAGTGCCGAGGGAATCCCCCGTCGGTCGAATACCCGGCGGATGGGAGAGAAGACGAGGGTCAGCAGGAAGGCCAGCACGACGGGCACGAAGAACGATTTCGCGTAGCTCAGCGTGAAGACGGTCGCATAGATGAAGATCGCGATCCCCGCCCAGCGTGGCATCGATCGCAGGTGTCGTATCTTGCTGTCGTCGGAGGCGTCCGATTCGCCGGAGGAATCCTGCATGGTCCCGGTCCTTTCAATGTCGCGCGATCCCTGCGCCGCGTATCGCCATCCGAAGACGGACGGTGCAACCTTCGGCCTGCGCCTCGCCTCCGGTCGAAAGGACGAGGTCGGCCATGTTACACGTCCCGAACCGCCACGAACGCCGGTGGTCCCACCCGAGAGTATCGGACCCCGTCAGACGAAACGAGTCCGACGTGGATGCCACCCGGCGGCCCCGCCCGCCGGACAGGACGGGCGGGGCAGGCTCAGCCGCGCGCGACGACCTCGCCGAAGAACCGGATCATCTCGGCCGACGCATCGGGCCCCGTGGCATCGGCATAGGAGCCCGCGGCGTCGCCGCCCGACCAGGCATGGCCCGCGCCGTCGATGAGCCAGAGCTCCGATCCGTCCTCCGTCGTCAGGCGCGACCAGCTCCGCGCGCCCCGGCCGTCACGCGTCTCGACCCCGTTGCCTTGGATCAGCGCCTTCGCGTTGGCAGGCGAGACGGTCCCGTCCGCCGTGCCGTGGAAGACGATGCCGGGCCGTCGCAGCGGTCGTCCCGCACGCTCGCCGCGCATGGCCGAGAAGGCCGAGACCATGTCTGACGCCGCGCCGGCGGGAATGCCGGAATGGACACCCACCGCGACGAAGAGGTCGGGATGCGTCTCGGCTAGAACAGCGGCCATGGCGCCGCCGGCGGAAAGACCCGCGGCGAAGACACGGCCCTCGACGTTCAGCTCGGCAGAGATCTCCCGGGCGATGGATGCGAGGATTGCGGGCTCTCCCGCATCGGGGCCCTGATCCTGCGCCCGGAACCAGTTCCAGCAGGATTGCATGTTCTGGGCACCCGTCTGACCGGGATAGGCGACGGCATAGCCCGCGGCCTCGGCGGCCTGATCCATCCGCGTCCCGAGGGCGAAATCCTCCGGCGATTGCGTGCAGCCATGCAGCATGAGGACGAGGCCGACCGGGCCGCCCGCACGTTCCGAGGGGATGAAGAGGCGGACGTCTCGGCCCGCGATCTTGCGCCAGGAAACCGTCGCCCCGTCAGGGACCGGTGCCTTGCGTCCCGAATTGCGGCCCGGCAGATCGGCCATGCCCGGCAGACTGCCCATCCCGGGAAGCTTGTCCATCCCCGGGAGGCCCGAGAAATCCGGCATGCCGCCTTGCAGGCCGGCGGGTTTGGCCATGCGGGCACAGGGACCGCATGGTTCTTCCGCCCGGGGCATCGGTGCCGTGCGACCCGAAAGCGCCGTGCGGATATACGCCGTGGCCGCGGCCGGATCACCGGCGCGCGTCGACCGGAGCGCCCGGCCGAGGGCCGTCGCGAGATCGTTGTTCATGATGTTCATCCTTGGATCCGGGGCGTATCGCCCCTCAGATTATGCGGTCCGATAGGGCCGCCTTTACGTCCTTGTTGGCCTGGAGCGATCCCAGAACGCTCAGCGAGCCGATCGTCTGCAACGCGAGGTCGACATCGACATCCGCCGCGATCCGGGCGAGTCCCACGACCTTCAGATGCAGCACTTCGCCGGCCTGCCGCAGCGCCTCGAGCTCGGCGCGCGTCACGTCGAAGAGTCCCATCTCGAAGCGGTGCCGGTCCACCGATTGCTCGACCGCGCGCGCCTCGGCGGTGAGCTGGGACCGGATGGCCGACCGGATGAAATCCGTCCGGTTGGAATAGAACCCCTCCCGCACGAGCAGGTCGATCCGGCCCAGATCGACGGGGCCGAGATTGATGGTGATTTTTTCGGTCTCGGCATGCTTTTCCGGCAGGCGGTGTATCTTAGGCATGTCTTCATCCTTCCACTTGGATGGTAAGTGGGTGCGGTATGCCCGACCGGCAAGAGGCTGACCGATGAAAGGGACCGAGCCGACCGTCACGGCAGCCAGCGCGATGCCGACAGGAGGGGATGATCGCTGGATATCTGGTGATTCTGCCGTGTCAGTTTTGCTTCCGATGAATTTTGTCGTCGCCGAATTTCTCGGAGATAATCCTTTGGGTCCGGTGCAACTTACAAATTCGCATTTTTGCCCCATATGTACTGAAGCGGTGGATTCACACCGCAACAGAAAGGCATTCCCTGATGACCATGTTTTCCATGAAGCCAAAGTTCGATCTTGCCGAATTTCTTGCGGTACCTGCGCCGGTCGGTGGCTCCAGAGGACGCTATGCCGGACGCCGGGGTTCCAAATTCCAGAAACCCGAACCTTCGGACGACACGGCAAACGCAAAATCGACGGAAAATTCGAGTTCCGGCGAAACCGTCGAGAAACTCGACGAGGCGTGACATGAGGGGGGTAGGGCAGAACTGTCGTTCGCTCTCGTGCCCCTCACATTTGTCCAGGATTGAAATTCGTTCCCACCCGGCTGTCTTCGGCCGGGTGACGTGTTTTCGACAGATTTATTTTGCGACAACCTAGCACGGATTTCGATATTCCCTCGATGGATCAGGTCTGGGCGCAGACGGTTCTCATAGGTGGAATTCGACCTGAGAATTTTGCCCAGAAGCTTCTCTGAAAATATGAGCCGGTCTCTCTACGATATGCCCGGCTCTATATTTTGGCGTATCGCAATTTTTAACGAATGCGGTTGAATGCAAGATGATGAGTTCGGGTGTAACCCGCGGTCGTTTCATCCCCATCTCAAAAGTACCAGGCGTGACGGCAAATTTTCTTCGTGCTGCAAGATTGGGATGACCGCTTTTCTCGGAGGTCGATGAGCCTGCAGACCGGGAGCGGAGCCCTGTGACACGCAGTCATCGTCAGTGCTGCGAGGATATTGGGAAGACGTCTGACACGTGAAGCGGGGCGGTCAATAAGTGGGATCGGAAGGTGCGAGGCCGCACCAATTTTTTTCTGAACCCCTACGATTTTCGGCCTTTGCCGAAGTGCGCGAACCCACCGGTCGATCTTCAACAAGAAACATGCATGTCCGCCCGCACCCTGTTGCGCGGATGCGGTCGTTGCAAAGCGGCGTCTACCGCCCGCGTCGCATCCGTGCCATCAGCAGGACGACCGGGAGCACTCCCACCGCGGCGATGGCGAGGCTCGGGACGGCCGCTCCGTTCAGACGTTCGTCGGCGGCGAGGCGATGAGCCTGAACGGCGAGCGTGTCGAAGTTGAAGGGCCGCATGATGAGGGTCGCGGGAAGCTCCTTCATCACCTCGACGAAGACGATGAGCGCTCCGCTGAGCAGCCCCGGTGCCATCAGCGGCAGATGCACCCTCCAGAGCGTGTCGAAAGGCCCGCGCCCGAGGCTGCGGGCGGCCGCGTCGATATTCGGGGTCACGCGGATCTCGCCCGTCTCGAAGGCGCCGATCGCGGCCGCAAGGAACCGGATCACGTAGGCCGCGACCAGCAGCCAGATCGTGCCCGTGACGAGAAGCCCCGTCGAAAGTCCGAACTGCGCGCGCATCACCGCGTCGAGCGCGTTGTCGAGCGCCGCGAAGGGCACGAGAAGTCCCACCGCGATGACCGTGCCCGGTACCGCATAGCCGAGACGGCCGAGATCCACCGCCCGTCTGCGCGCAGGCGTGGGCGAGAGCCTCCGGAAATATCCCAGCGCGATCGCCGCCGCGACGGTCAGTGCCGAAGCGATGCAGGCGAGCGTCAACGAGTTGGTGAGGAACCCGAGATAGCGCTCGGAGAAGAGCGATTGCTGCGCGCCACCCGCCATCGCGGCCAGATGCGCGCCCGGCACGATCGCGCCCAGAAGGACCGGTGACGCGCAGACGAATAGCGCTGCCCCTCCGCGGATCCCGCGCAGGCGCGGCGGCGGCACGGGTTCGCCCGCGCGCTCGGTCGAGAACCGGCCCGAATGGCGGGTCCGACGTTCCAGCAAGGTCAGAAGCAGCGTCATCGCCAGCAATCCCAGCGCCAGCTGCGCGGCCCCCGCGCGGTCGGCAAGGCTGAACCAGCTTTGATAGATGCCGGTCGCGAAGGTCTGGACCCCGAAATAGGAGACGGTCCCGAAATCGGCGAGCGTCTCCATCCCGACGAGAAGGGTGCCGGCCGCGATCGCGGGCCGGGCCGCCGGAAGCGAGACCTGCCGGAACGCGGCGATCGGCCCGAGCCCCAGCCCCCGCGCGGCGAGGAAGGTGGATCCGCCCTGATGCACGAACGCCGCCCGCGCCAGCAGGTAGACGTAAGGATAGAGCACGACGATCAGCACGAAGGCCGCGCCGCCGGTCGACCGGATCTCGGGGAACCAGTAGTCGCGCGGGCCCCAGCCGGTCGCGGATCGCAGCGCCGTCTGCACCGCGCCCGGATGGTCGAGCAGGTCGGTATAGGCATAGGCCAGGACATAGGCGGGAAAGGCCAGCGGAAGGACGAGCGCGACCTCGACGATGCGCCGTCCGGGAAAGTCGTAGGCCGAGACGAGCCACGCCGTCACCGTACCGACGAGGGCGGTGCCGATGCAGACCGTCGCAACCAGCATCGCCGTCACGGACAGATAGCGCGGCAGAACGGTGTCCCAGAGATGCGCGAGCGTCGAGAGATCGCCCGCGACCGCCGCCAGCAGCGTCGCGACCATCGGCAGCGCCACCAGGACGAGCAGCAATGCGACGGCGAAGTGGAGCGCGGGATGCGCCCTAGCCATCGGCGAGAAGGATCGCGGGCTCCCGCATCGACAGGCCGATGGGCGTGCCTTGCGCGTAATCGGCATTGCCGTGGATCAGCGCGACGAGGTCGGTGCCGCCATGCGCGCGGATCCAGTAGACCTGATCGTGGCCGCGGAACTCGCGGCCCATCACGACACCCGACGCGGCATCCGGCACCTTGTCCGACAGCACGATCTGCTCGGGACGGATCGAGAGGCGCACGCGGCCCCGCGCCGCGCGTTCGAGCCTGACGGGCCCGAGCGCGGTTTCGGCGATCGTGCCCTGCGCCTCGCCCTCGATGATGTTGGAATTGCCGAGAAACCGCGCGACCGTTTCCGAGACGGGACGGGTATACACCTCGCGCGGGGTGCCCGATTGCAGGATGCGCCCGGCCTGCATCACGGCGATCCGGTCGGCGAGGGCCAGCGCCTCTTCCTGGTCGTGGGTGACGACGATCGCCGCCGCACCGATCCGCTTGAGCAGCGCGCGGACTTCCTGACGCATGGCCACGCGGCGTGTCGCGTCGAGGTTGGAGAAGGGCTCGTCCATCAGGACGAGATCGGGTTCGGGGGCGAGCGCGCGGGCCAGCGCCACGCGCTGCTGCTGCCCGCCCGAAAGCTGGTGCGGCATCCGCGCGGCCTCGGGGGTCAGGCCCACCATCTCGATCAGCTCGGCCGCGCGGGCGCGTCCGGCACGGGCCCCCAGGTGATGCAGTCCGAAGCGCACGTTCTGCTCGACGCTCAGATGCGGGAAAAGCGCGTAATCCTGAAAGACGAAGCCGATGCCTCGGGCCTCGGGCGGCAGGTCGGTGACGTCGCGTCCGCCCAGATGCACGCGGCCGTCATCCGGCCGGTCGAACCCTGCAACAAGGCGCAGCGTCGTGGTCTTGCCGCATCCCGACGGCCCCAGAAGCGCGAGGATCTCGCCCCGTCCGACATCGAGCGTGACATCCGAGACCGCGGAGCCCGCGTTACCGGTGAAATGCCGCCTCAATCCCCGGATACCGAGCAGCGGGCCGTCGATCACGTCTTTCATGTCCGAAGATCCGACTGGGGCCTGGAAACGTCATGGCGCTAGCATGCCCGACAAATCTTGTAAAGTTAACCTCTCGCGAGCGGGTCGGCGGATTCCGTCAATCGACCCGGCGCTTGCCGAGCTTCCGGGCGAGCGTGCGGCGATGCATCCCGAGCCGTCGCGCGGCCTCGGAGATGTTGAAATCGCATTCGGCCAGCACCTCGTGGATGCGCTCCCACTCGAGCGTCTTGATCGAGGTCTGGCGGAACGTGACGGTGACATCCGGATCGCCCTCGCCCCGCGCGAAGGCGGCCTCGATATCGTCGGTATTCGACGGCTTGGCGAGATAATGACAGGCCCCCAGCTTGATGGCCTCGACCGCCGTGGCGATGCTTGCATAACCCGTCAGCACGACGATCTTCATGTCGGGATCGCGCTCGTGCAGGGCCTTGACGCATTCGAGCCCTGATCCGTCGCCGAGCTTGAGATCGACCACCGCGAAATCGGGCGTCTCGTCCTGCACCGCTTCGCGCGCGGCGGCGACGCTTTCGGCATGGGTGACGACGTAGTCGCGCCGCTCGAACGACCGGGCGAGGGTGCGCGACAGCGCCGCGTCGTCCTCGACGATGAGCAGAGTGGGTCTAACCTCCACGGCGATCCTCCGGAGTGAGCCGGTCGAGCGGCAGCGTCAGGCACAGCACGGCCCCGCCTTCGGGATCGTTGCGCGCGACGACCTGTCCGCCGAGCTTACGCATGACGTTCACGACGAGATATAGTCCGAGACCGCCGCCCGGCCGCCCCTTTGTCGAGGTATAGGGCCTGCCGAAGCTCTGCAGCATCTCGTCCGGAAAGCCCGGCCCGTCATCCGCGATGTCGATCTCGAGCGTTTCGCCGTCGAGCCGTGCCGTCACCTCGATCCTGAGGGCCCCGGCTTCGAACGCGTTGTCGAAGAGACTCGCGATGACCTGCCGGAGCGCCGGATCGGCCAGGATCTCGCGATCGGGATCGACCTTGTCGCGATAGCCGATCCGTCCCGTCTGCCGGGTAAGCTTCCATTCGGCGATGGTCTGCCGCATGAAATCGCCGATGGTGGTGCGGCTGATCATCTCGCCGCGCGCCTCGCCCGAGGACATGAGGATGCCCGTCAC
This sequence comes from Palleronia sp. LCG004, assembly GCF_032931615.1. Classification (NCBI taxonomy): domain Bacteria; kingdom Pseudomonadati; phylum Pseudomonadota; class Alphaproteobacteria; order Rhodobacterales; family Roseobacteraceae; genus Palleronia; species Palleronia sp. LCG004. The sequence goes on along the minus strand of NZ_CP136760.1, from coordinate 339,076 downwards.
GATCGTCTTGCAGCGGTCGAGCTGCGTCTGCATCTCGGCAAGTTCCGGGCCCAGATCCGGATCGCCGCCGAGCGCGGGAGATCGCTGCCAGTCCCCGAGTATCACCGACAGCACCGAGAGCGGCGTGCCGAGCTCGTGCGCGGCACCAGACGCCAGAAGCCCGAGGCGGACGATATGTTCCTCCTCCACGGCCTGCCGTTTGAGATCGGCGAGCCTCTGGTCGCGGCTGCGCAGGTTCCGGGCGATCCGGCCGATGAAATAGACGAGCAGCCCGGACGCCAGCAGGAAGCAGATGAGGGTTCCGACGACATAGAGTTGCGGCAGGTTCGCGTCGGGCGCCAGCGTCAGGTCGTGCGACAGCGGATCGTAGATCAGCGCCGCGAAGAAGACGGCCGTCAGCGCGGCGAGGGCCCAGGCCGCACGCGGCGTCAGCAGCACTGCGCCGAGGATGATCTGCAGCAGATAGAGCATCACGAACGGGTTCGAGGCACCGCCGCTGAAGACGAGCTGCGCCGTCAGCGCGGCCACGTCGAGCAGGATCTGCATCAACAGCTCGGTGTTCGAGACATGCGGATCCCTGCGGCCGAGCGTCAACGTCGCGACATTGGCCCCCAGCAGCAGCGCCACGACGACCGCCATCGGCACCAGCGGCAGGTCGATGCCCAGCACGAGATACACGAAGAGGATCGTCGCGATCTGTCCGGCCGCCGCGATCCAGCGCAGCTGCGTCAGCAGCGCGAGGTTCTGGCGATTGGCGATCGCATCGGCGGGAAACGGTGTGTCCGTCATCCGTCGGCCCCGGTCGGCCGCCCCTTCGGGCGGACCCGCAGGACCAGCCATGTCGCGCCGAGCGACATGGCCATCAGGGTGAACCAGGTAAGCGCATAGACCATATGCGTATTGCGGAACGCGATGACGGTAAGGCCGCCTTCGGGCGGCGCGCCGCCATTCGCCCCGGCCTCGGCGTCGATGAAGTAGGGGGCGACCTGCCCCAGATCCATCGCCCGGGCGATCGCGTCGACATCGCGCGAATACCAGCGCCCGGCTTTGGGATCGTTGGCGCGCAGGAAGCCGCCATCGGGCTCGGTCATGCGCAGCAGGCCGGTGACCTCGACCGGCCCCTCGGGGCGGGTGATCTCGGCGTCGCGGGAGGGAACGAAGCCCCGATTGACGAGGATCGTGGGCCCGTCATCCGTCACGAAGGGCTGGAGAACCCAGTATCCGGCCCCCAGTTCGGTGACCGCCTGCACGAGCGAGGTTTCGCCGCGAAACCTCCCCCCCGACGAGACGCGCAGATATTCCGCATCCTCGCGGGTGAGATCCGCCCAGTCGCCGGGCCCCGGAGGGGCCACGGGCGGTGCCGTCACGCGGGTTTCGACCCGGTCGATCAGGTCGATCTTCCAGGCACGCCGCTCGATCTGCCACCAGCCGAGGCCGGCGAAGGCCACGGCGAGCGCGAGCGTCAGGAGGGCGGGCAGCAGGCGGCGCATGGCCGCGCTCAAGATCCGCCCATGTCGTGGACCGGCATCATGTTGGCGTTCATGTGATACATGACCCAGAGCGTGCCGCTGACGGCGATCACGAGGACGATGAAGGTGAAGATCAGCGCCATGAAGGTCCATCCCCCCTCGGATCGCGGATCCATGTGCAGGAAGTAGATCATGTGCACGACGATCTGCACCGCGGCGAAGGCCACGACGAGGAGTGCCGTGATCTGCGGGCTCGCGATCGGCCGGTCCATCACCAGCCAGAACGGGATCGCCGTCAGGATGACGGCGAGCACGAAGCCCGTCACGTAACCCTTGATCGACCCGTGCGACGCACCGCCGTGGTCGTGGCTGATTTCGGCCTCGGTATTGGCCTCGCCGTAGGTGTCGTGATGCGCGGGGCTCATTGCAGCACTCCCAGCAGGTAGACGAAGGTGAAGACGCCGATCCAGATGACATCGAGGAAGTGCCAGAACATCGACAGGCACATCAGGCGGCGCTGGTTGGCCCCGATGAGGCCGCGCCGGCTGACTTGCACCATCAGCGTGACGAGCCAGATCGTCCCGAAGAAGACGTGCAGCCCGTGCGTGCCGACAAGGACGAAGAAGGCCGAGAGGAACCCGCTCCGCTGCGGACCGGCGCCGATATGGATCAGGTGGTGGAACTCGTAGAGCTCGACCCCGAGGAAGCCGAGCCCCAGAAGCCCCGTGACGGCAAGCCAGGCCTGCATCGCGCCCTGCCGTCCGGACGTCATGGCGATCATGGCGAAGCCGAAGGTGATCGAGGAGACCAGCAGGATCGCGGTGTTGATCGCGATGAGGTGAAGCTCGAACAGGTCCGCGGGCGCGGGCCCGGCGGCGTAGTTGCCGCCGAGCACACCGTAGGTGGCGAAGAGGATCGCGAAGATGAGGCAATCGCTCATCAGGTAGATCCAGAAGCCCAGCATCGTCGAGCTGCCCTCTGGGTGGTGCGGCTCTTCGGGCAGGTGGAAGCGGTCGCGGGCGATGTCTGCGGTGGCGCTCATCACGTGGCTCCCGTCAGGCGTTGCGTGCGGATCGCCTCGGTCCGGGCGACCTCGTCGGCGGGGATGTGGTGGTCACGGTGATAATCGAAGCTGTGATAGATCGCGTAACCGATGACCCCCAGGAACGACAGGGCCGCGAGCCACCAGACATACCAGACGAGCGCCATGCCGAGGACCACGCTGAAGCCCGCGATGACCACGCCCGCCGAGGTGTTCGAGGGCATGTGGATGGGCTGGAAGCCGTCCTCCGGCCGCTCGTAGCCGCGTGCCTTCATGTCAGCCCAGGCGTCGGTCGCATGGACCACGGGCGTGAAGGCGAAGTTGTAGGCCGGCGGCGGCGAGGAGGTCGCCCATTCCAGCGTCCGCCCGTTCCACGGGTCGCCCGTCGTGTCGGCGAGTTCCTCGCGACGCCAGACCGAGACGGCGAACTGAACCAGCATGGCCGCGATGCCGATGGCGATGAGAACCGCGCCGAAGGCCGCGATGCCGAACCAGATCTGCAGCGAGGGATCGTCGAAGACCCGCATCCGTCGCGTCACGCCCATGAGGCCCAGGATGTAGAGCGGCATGAACGCGGCCCAGAAGCCCACGACCCAGAACCAGAACGACACCTTGCCCCAGAACGGGTCGAGCTTGAACCCGAAGGCCTTGGGCCACCAGTAGTTGATCGCCGCGAAGCTGCCGAAGAGCACGCCGCCGATGATGACGTTGTGGAAGTGCGCCACGAGGAAGAGCGAGTTGTGCAGCAGGAAGTCCGCAGGCGGCACGGCCAGCAGCACGCCCGTCATGCCGCCCACGGTGAAGGTCAGCATGAACGCGACGGTCCACATCATCGGCAGCTCGAACCGGATCCGGCCCTGATACATGGTGAAGAGCCAGTTGAAGATCTTGGCCCCCGTCGGGATCGAGATGATCATCGTCGTGATGCCGAAGAAGGCGTTCACGCTGGCCCCGTTGCCCATCGTGAAGAAGTGGTGGAGCCACACGACATAGGCCAGGACCGTGATGACCACGGTCGCGTAGACCATCGAGGTATAGCCGAAGAGCCGCTTGCCCGAGAAGGTCGACGTGACCTCGGAGAAGACGCCGAAGAGCGGCAGGATCAGGATGTAGACCTCGGGGTGGCCCCAGATCCAGATGAGGTTCACGTACATCATGGCGTTGCCGCCCATATCCGTCGTGAAGAAGTTCGTGCCGACATAGCGGTCGAGCGACAGCAGGACGAGAACGGCCGTCAGGACCGGGAAGGAGGCCACGATCAGGATGTTGGTGCAGAGGCTCGTCCAGGTGAAGATCGGCATCTTCATCAGGTTCATGCCCGGCGCGCGCATCTTGAGAATCGTGCAGATGAGGTTGATGCCCGACAATGTCGTGCCCACACCCGCGACCTGCAGCGCCCAGATGTAGTAGTCGACGCCCACATAGGGCGATGCATCGAGCCCCGATAGCGGCGGGAAGGCCAGCCAGCCCGTCTGCGCGAATTCGCCGAGGAAGAGCGAGGCCATGACCATGACCGCGCCGCCCGCCGTCATCCAGAACGAGAAGTTGTTGAGGAACGGGAATGCCACGTCGCGCGTGCCGATCTGCAGCGGGACGACGTAGTTCATCAGGCCGGTGATGATCGGCATCGCCACGAAGAAGATCATGATGACCCCGTGGGCCGTGAAGACCTGATCGTAGTGATGCGAGTTCAGGTAGCCGTCGGACCCGCCGAACGCCATGACCTGCTGAAGGCGCATCATGATGGCGTCGGCGAAACCCCGCAGCAGCATGACGATGCCGAGGATCATGTACATGATCCCGATCTTCTTGTGGTCCACGGTCGTGAACCATTCGTTCCAGAGATACCCCCAGAGACGATAGCGTTGGATCAGGTAGATCATGCCGATCCCACCCAGTGCAACGACGACGAAGGTCGCCTGCACGATGGGGTCGTAGGGGATCGCAGCCCAGGTCAGGCGCCCGAAGATGGGGCTGACGGGAATGGTTTCTGTCATTTCCATGATGTCACGATTCGCTGTCTTGGTCCGGGGACGTGCCGTCGGGGGAGGATTGCCGCGGCGCGATGCCGCCGTTTAGGAGGTCTTGCCCGGTGAGGATGGCGAAGCGGTCGCGGATCGGCAGCGCCTCGCGCGCGACGATCGCGTCCATCGCCTCTTCTTCGGTGCAGATCGCGGGGACGTAGCGGCGCTCTGGTCCGAAGACGGCCGCGGTTCGCCGGTCAGAGTTGTCGGGCAGTGTGGCGTGCAGCCCTTCGAGCCCGAGCCCGCCCTGCGCGTCGATCGCCATCATCTCGCTCATGCACATGCGACCGGGCTCGACGCACATGTTGACGATCAGGTCGAAGAGGTTGTCCTCGACGTCCGAGAAGGGGACGACCGGATCCGCCACGCTCGGCACGGCCAGTTCGAGATAGGCCTCGCGGTCGAGCGTGGAGCCGTCATCGCGCGTGCGGGCGATCCAGTCGTCGAAGCCCGCATCGTCCGTCGCCACGACATCAAAGCGCATCTGGGAGAAGCCCGCGCCGCTGTAATGGGCCGAGCGCCCCTCGAACGTGCCTTCGGAATTGAGCACGCCGTGCAGCGTCGTCTCCATTCCGGCCATGGTGTAGATCATGCCGGCCATGGTGGGCACGGAGAAGGTGTTCATCACCTTTTCGGAGGTGAGCGAGAACGTCACGGGACGATCGACCGGCACGACAAGCTCGTTGACCATCGCGACGTCGTATTGCGGATAGATGAAGAGCCATTTCCAGTCGAGCGAGACGACCTGGATCTCGATCGGCTCCACCTCGGCGTCGATCGGGGTCGAGGCGTCGATCCGCCCGAGCGGACGATAGGGGTCGAGATGATGCGTGCCCACGTAGGTCACGGCACCCAGCACGATGATGATGAGCAGCGGCACCGCCCAGACGACAAGTTCGATCTTGGTCGAATGATCCCAGTCGGGCGCGTATTCCGCGTCCTCGTTGCTTGCGCGGTAGCGCCAGGCGAAGATCACCGTGAGCGCCATGACCGGCACGATCACGAGCAGCATCAGCAGCGTGGCGAAGATCAGCAGGTTGCTCTGCTGCTGCGCGACGTCGCCTGCGGGGGAAAGCAGCACCATGTCGCATCCGGCCAGCGGCAGGACGGCGAGAAGGGCGAGAATCGTGCGTCTGAGGATCATGGCATCCACGGTCTTGGTCTGGATCGCCGCAAGGGCTACCAAGGGGGCGGGGCGGTGGCGATTGGACAATCCGTCCAATGCAGCCCGCGGCCGCGACGCGGCATAAGGGACCCTGCGGCGGGATGCGTCCGACCGCGAAAGACGCGATGAACGAGGCGAAACACGTGGCCGATTCCCCAGAGAGCGCTCTCGAGAAAGAGGCGCGCAACATCAATATCGACGATCCGCACCATGTGAATCCGGGCGATGTCGCGGTGGGCGTGGTGATCGGCCGCACATCCGAGTTCTTCGACTTCTTCGTTTTCGCGGTCGCGTCGGTGATCGTGTTCCCGGCCTGGGTCTTTCCCTATGCCGATCCGGTCGTGGGCACGATCTACTGCTTCGCGATCTTCGCGCTCGCCTTCATCGCGCGGCCCTTCGGCACGATGCTGTTCAATTACATCGACCACCGGCAGGGAAAGAGCGCGCGGCTGACATCGGCGCTGCTGATGCTCGGCACCGCGACCGTGGCGATCGGGTTTCTCCCGTCCTACGATTCGATCGGCAACTTCTCCGTCGCGATCCTGATCATCCTGCGGATCATGCAGGGGCTCGCCATCGGGGGCAGCTGGGACGGGCTCGCCTCGCTTCTCGCGCTCGACGCGCCCGACGAGAAGCGGTCGTTCTACACCATGGTGCCGCAGATCGGCGCCGCCGTCGGCTTTCTCGTGGCGACGGGGCTCTTCGCCTATTTCCTGGCCGTGCTCTCGCCCGAGGATTTCTACGATTGGGGCTGGCGTTATCCGTTCTTCGTGGCCTTCGCAATCAACGTCGTGGCACTTTTCGCCAGGCTCCGGATCGTGGTGACACCCGAATACACCAAGCTTTTCCGCGCGCGTGAATTGCAGCCCGAGCCGATCTTCAAGACGGTGCGCTCCGAGGGGCCGACCATCCTGCTGGGCGCGTTCGTGCCGCTCGCGACCTTCGCGCTCTTCCACATGATGACGGTGTTCCCGCTGTCGTGGATCTTTCTCTACACCGACGAAGAGCCGTGGCACTTCCTGACCATCTCCTCCGTCGCGTCGGCCTTCTTCCTGGTGGGGATCCTCGCCTCGGGATGGCTCGCCGCGAAATACGGTCGGCGCCGCCTCCTGCGCGATTGCGCCATCGCGACGGCCGCCTTCAGCGGTTTCGCGCCGCAATTCCTCGATGGCGGCGTGGTGGGCGAGATCTTCTTCATGTTCAGCGGCTTCGCGCTTCTCGGCATCTGCTTCGGCCAATCCTCGGGCGTGGTCGCGCAGCGTTTCTCCAAACGGTTCCGCTATACCGGGTCGGCCATCACATCCGACATGGCGTGGCTGTTCGGGGCGGGGTTCGCACCGCTCGCGGCGCTTTCCCTGTCGGCCTATTTCGGCCTGATCGCGGCGGGGGCCTATCTCCTGTCGGGGGCGATCTGCACGATCGTGGCGCTCGGGGTGGCCAACCGGCTCGACCGGAAGGGCTGAACGCCGCTCCGCGCGTTGCGGTCGGGAACCCGGCTCCGCGCGGCCTTGTTAGACGGACGAAGCAATCCCGTGCGGTGAGGAACCCCGGATATGTCGTCCGACACGAAGAAGAACATGAAGGACGCGAGCCTCGAAGAGCTCGCGCAACATCGGTTGGTGATCGAGGCGGTCGCGCCCATGATCGACGGGGGCCGGTTCGCCGCGAAAGCGGTCGAGGGCTGGCCCTTCGCGATCGAGGCCGACATCTTCGGCGACGGCCACGAGGTGGTCGCGGCGGCGGTGGTCCTGCCCGACGGCCGCGAAGAGCGGATGGCCTTTGTCGACAACGACCGCTGGGGAGCGGAGGTCACGTTCGACCGTAATGGCCCGTCAAGTTTCAAGATCATCGCGTGGCGTGATCTCTGGGGCACCTGGGCGCGCGATACCCGCAAGAAGATCGACGCGGGCCAGGATGTCGCGGTCGAGATGAAGGAGGCGGCGGATCTCCTTTCGCGGACCAAGGCCCCGCGTGGGTCGGCCGGAACGCTCAAGGCGCTCGCCACCGCCGCGAAGAAGGGCAATGCCGAGACGCTGCTGACGGCTGAGGCGGCCGAGCTCATGAACCGGATCGGGCCGCGCGGCAACGTCACCGAATATCCCATGGAAATCCCCGTCTGGGTCGATCGCGAGCGCGCCGCGTTCTCGGCCTGGTACGAGCTTTTCCCACGATCCGCCGGGTCCGCGGGCAGGCACGGCACGTTCCGCGACGTGATCGGGCGGCTCGACTACGTGCGGGATCTGGGGTTCGACGTTCTCTATTTCCCGCCCATTCACCCGATCGGCACGACGAACCGCAAGGGCAAGAACAACGCATTGCGTGCCGAGCCCGGCGATGTCGGCTCGCCCTATGCGATCGGATCGCCCGAGGGCGGAATGACCGACGTCCATCCCGAACTCGGGACGCTTGAGGATCTCGACGCGCTGGTCGCGGCGGCCCGTGAGAAGGGGCTCGAGATCGCGCTGGACATCGCGCTCAACGCTTCGCCCGATCACCCTTGGATCGAGGAACATCCCGACTGGTTCGAGCGACGGCCCGATGGAAGCATCAAGTTTGCCGAGAATCCGCCGAAGAAATATGAGGATATCGTCAACTTCCGCTACTACAACGACGATGGAAGCCCGAACGCCCCCTTCTGGAAGGCGGTGCGCGACATCTTTCTGTTCTGGGCCGATCGGGGCGTGCTGTGCTTCCGGGTCGACAACCCCCACACCAAGCCGTTCCCGTTCTGGGAATGGATCATCGCCGAAGTTCGGGACGCGCATCCCGGCGCGATCTTCCTGAGCGAGGCGTTCACACGCCCGAAGGTGATGAAGCGGCTCGCCAAGCTCGGCTTCAACCAGAGCTATACCTACTACACCTGGCGCAACACGAAGGCCGATCTGGCGGAGTATCTGACCGAGCTCACGACCGAGGAATGCCGCGATCACATGCGGCCGAACTTCTTCACCAACACGCCCGACATCAATCCGTATTTCAACCACACGTCGGGCCGTCCGGGCTTTCGGACCCGCGCGCTGATGGCCGGATCGCTTGTCGGGAACTGGGGGATGTATTCGGGCTTCGAGCTGTGCGAGGCGGACTGGCTGCCGCCCAAGGACGAATATCTCGATTCCGAGAAATACGAGTTGAAGCATCGCGACTACGATGCGCCGGGTCACATCAAGGAAGATGTCCGTCTCATCAACCATATCCGCCGGACCGAGCCCGCGATGCGCGACTTCCGCAACCTGCGGTTCTATCACGCATCGGACGACCGGGTGCTCTATTACGGTCGTTTCGACCGGAGTTCGGGCAGTTACCTGCTCTTTCACGTGCTGATCGACCCGTTCAACCCCGCCGAGTTCTCGTTCGAAGTCCCGCTCTGGGAATTCGGCCTGCCCGACGACGGTGCGATCGGGGTGGTGGACATGGTGCATGGCAACGGGTTTGACTGGCACGGCAAGACGCACATCCTGGGCCTCGATCCGCAGACGCGGCCCTACGCGATCTGGAAGCTGGTGCCGCGGGAGGCCGAATGAACGACATGGTGACGGGCGCAATGGCGCAGGCGACGGACGGGCAGGCGGCGGACTGGTACAAGGATGCCGTCATCTACCAGCTGCATATCAAGGCATATCAGGACTCGAACGGCGACGGCATCGGCGACTTCAAAGGGTTGATGCAGCGGCTCGATCATATCGAGGATCTGGGCGCGACGGCGATCTGGGTACTGCCGTTCTATCCCTCGCCGCTTCGCGACGACGGCTACGACATCTCCGAATACAAGGCCATCAACCCGTCCTACGGCACGATGGAGGATTTCGAGACGCTGGTCTCCGAGGCGCACCGGCGCGGCCTGAAGGTCATCACCGAGCTCGTCATCAACCACACCTCGGACCAGCACGAATGGTTTCAGCGCGCCCGCCGCGCGCCGAAGGGAAGCCCCGAGCGGGATTTCTACGTCTGGTCCGACGATCCGCAGAAATGGATGGACAAGACGCGGGTCATCTTCAACGACACCCATGACAGCAACTGGACGTGGGACCCGGTGGCGGAGCAGTTCTACTGGCACCGCTTCTTCGATCACCAACCCGATCTGAACTTCGACAATCCCGCCGTGATGGAGGCCGTGCTCGATGCCATGCATTTCTGGCTCGACAAGGGTGTCGACGGCCTGAGGCTCGACGCGATCCCCTATCTGGTCGAGCGCGACGGCACCAACAACGAGAACCTGCCCGAGACGCATGACGTGCTGAAGGCGATCCGCGCCGATCTCGACAAGCATTACGAGGGCCGGATGCTGCTGGCCGAGGCGAACCAGTGGCCCGAGGACACGCGCCCCTATTTCGGCGAGGGCGACGAATGCCACATGGGCTTCCACTTCCCGCTCATGCCGCGGATGTACATGGCCGTGGCGCAGGAGGACCGCTATCCGATCTCGGACATCATCCGGCAGACGCCCGAGATCCCCGAGGATTGCCAATGGGCGATCTTCCTGAGGAACCACGACGAGCTGACGCTCGAAATGGTGACGGATCGCGAGCGTGACTATCTGTGGGACTTCTACGCGTCGGACAAGCGGGCGCGGATCAATATGGGGATCCGCCGTCGCCTCGCGCCGCTGCTGCAGAACGACCGCCGCAAGATCGAGCTTCTCAATTCGCTGCTGATGTCGATGCCGGGCACGCCCATCGTCTATTACGGCGACGAGATCGGCATGGGCGACAACTACTATCTCGGCGACCGGGACGGCGTCCGCACGCCCATGCAGTGGTCGGCCGACCGCAATGCCGGTTTCTCGCGCGCGCTTCCCCAGCAGCTCTACCTGCCGACGATTCAGGACCCGGTCCACGGCTATCAGGCCATCAACGTCGAGGCGCAGCAGGCCTCGCCCACATCGCTTCTGAACTGGATCCGCCGGATGATCGGCGTTCGGCAGCGCCATCCGGTCTTCGGGCGCGGCGAGATCGAGCTGCTCTATCCCGCGAACCGCAAGGTTCTCGCCTATCTGCGCCGCGACGGGTCCGAGACGGTACTCTGCGTCGCGAACCTGTCGCGTCAGGCCCAGGCGGCCGAGATCGACCTGCACGAATTCGACGGGCGCGTGCCGATCGAGATGACGGGGCAATCGGCTTTTCCTGCGGTGGGCACGCTTCCCTATATGTTGACGCTGCCCGGATACGGTTTCTACTGGTTCCTGCTGTCCGAGGCGGATGACGCGTCGGGATGGAACGCACCGCAAGGACAGATCCTGCCGGATTTCCTGACGCTCACCACGCGCGACGGGACGCTCGCGGGTGCATTGTCGGACCGCGCGGCGGGGGCTTTCGTGCAGGATACGCTGCGCGACTACCTGCCCATGCAGAGATGGTTCGCCGCCAAGGAGAACCGGATCGACGGGGTCGAGCTGACCCAGCTCGCCCAGATGGAAGAGGGGCGGCACATGCTCGCCGTGGCCGATGTGACTGCCGGCGACGCGACGCAGCGCTATTTCATGCCCCTCTCGGCCGTTTGGGGCGAGGACAATCTTTCGATGTCGCCGCGCCTCCCCGCGACGCTGGCCAAGCTGCGCCGCGCCAACAGCGTGGGTGCGGTGCTTGACGGTGCCGTGGACGAGGCAATGGCCGTGGCGCTGCTCAGGGCGCTGCGCGACGGGCGGGAGATCGACGCGCAGGCAGGTCGTATCGATTTCACCAGAACCGACCGGATGGATGCGATCCCAGACGATCCGGGCGAGCCGAGATTGCTGTCGGGCGAGCAATCGAACGCCTCGATCGCCTTTGCCGACACGGTGATCCTGAAGCTTTATCGCCGTCTCCAGCAGGGGGTGCAGCCCGATATCGAGATCGCGCGGTTCCTGACATCCGAGACCGATTTCGCGGCAGCCCCCGCGCTGCTCGGGACGATCGACTGGACGGATGCGGATGGCGAGGTCACGACTCTCGCCGCCGCGTTCGATTTCGTCCGCAACCAGGGTGACGCCTGGACCTACGTGACGGGCGCGCTCGATCGCGGGCTCGAACGACGCGAGATGGCGGGTCGCGAGGCGATGTCGCCAGAGGACGACACCAGCCTCGACGGGCCGGTCGATATCGCGACCGTCCTCGGGCAGCGGACGGCCGAGCTTCACCTCGCGCTGGCAAGCGGGGCCGAGGGCAGCGCCTTCGCCCGCGAGCCGCTGACGCGCGACACGGTATCCGAGCTTGCCCGGACCGTCCGGGCCGAACTGTCGGACACGCTCGACCGGTTGCAATCGCATCTGGGGTCGTTGCCCGAGGAAAGCCGCGTCGTGGCCGAAGAGTTGCTCGACCGGCGTGCGGCGCTCCTCGCGCGGATCGACGCGCTCGAAGGGATGGAGCCGTCGGGCGGCATTGCCCGCATTCATGGCGATTATCATCTCGGACAGGTCCTTGTCGTCGAGACCGACGTGACGATCATCGATTTCGAAGGCGAGCCCGCGCGCCCGCTTTCGGAACGGCAGGCGAAGACCTCTCCGCTGCGCGACGTCGCGGGCATGTTGCGGAGCTTCGACTACGCGCTCTGGTCTACTCTGCGCCGTCGGATCGAGCTCGGGGCCGACCCCGACCGCACCATGGCAGATGCCGAAGAATGGAGGCGCGCGACGGAGGCGACGTTCCTGTCGGCCTATCGCGAAGTGGCGGAAGGCAGCGCGTTGCATCCCTCGGATGCCGGGTTCGAGCGTGCGTTGCTGGACCTCTTCCTGATCCAGAAGGCGGGCTACGAGGTGGGCTATGAGATGGCGATGCGGCCCGATTGGGTCGAGATCCCGCTCAGGGGCCTGCTGACCCTCGCGCGCGCGGGCTAGTTCCTGTCAGCGATTCGCCGGGCCGCATCGAGGCCCGAGCGGATCGCGGCTTCGATGGAGCAGGGAAGGCCGGTCGCAAGGTGATCGCCTGCAAGGGCGAGGTTCGAAAACCGGCTTTCCGGCGAATGCCTGCGCGCGACGGCGTCGGCCGACTGGTCCCACGTCGCCGATTTGGCGCGGATCAGCCGCCGGGCGAGGGGGGGCGCGCCACCCAGATCGAGCGCGCGGCGCACGTCCGGCCAGAGCGCGTCGAGCAATGCCTCGTTCGCCATGCCCGCCGCGCCGGAGCTTTCGGCGGCCGAAACGGTGACCGAGACCACGTCGTCGCGGCAGAAGATCCATTGCGTGCGCGCCCCGACCACACCCATGATGGATGGCAAGTCCCGCGCTTTGTCCGGCGCGATGCGGAAATGCGCGTTGAGAATGGTCTGCCCGGGCGCGGGCCGCGCGCCGTCGATCACCCGCTCCATCGCATCGGCGGAGGCGAGAACGACTGCATCGTCATGTGCGAGGGGAACGCTTTCGGACCCGAAGGAGAGCGCGGTGATCTTTCCCTCGGCGGATTCGACTCCACGCAGCGGCGCACCCCATCTGAGACGCGCCCCGCGCCGTTCGAGCAGGGCAAGCGCCGGGTCGACCAGCGCGGGGCCGAGCCCTTCAGGCGCGAGGACCGGGCGGCTCGCGCCCGCGCCTTTCAGGACCGTCTCGCGCAGAACCCGCGCGAGGAGGAGGGCCGATCCACGCTCGGGCGGCTCGTTCAGGACGGCGAGGGTCAGCGGCTCCCAGAAGGCGCGCCATCCGGGACCCCGGCCGGGGATCGTTTCGCCGACGCTCCGCCCCGGCCCGGCGCGAAGCAGGCGCAGGATGTCGAGCGCCACGCGACCCGTGCCGCCCGGAAGGCGGGTCCCATGTCGCCAAAATGCGCCGATGCCGTCTGGAATCCGCACAATCCAGCGTCTTCCGTCGGCAAGGTCGACGAAGGGCAGGGCGGCATCTTCGGCAATGCTCAGCCGGTCGCTTGCCCCGATCCGCCGCGCGTGGTCGAGAACGGCTGCGTTACCCGACAGGATCAGGTGATTTCCGTTGTCGATCACCCGGTCGAGCGCGCTGTCGTGAAAGCTCCAGCAGCGGCCACCGGCGCGGCGTGTTGCCTCCCAGAGGGTGATCCGGAGCCCCGGATCCTCGCTCAGCCGTGCGGCGCATGCAAGACCGGCCAGCCCCGCGCCGACGATGTGGATCTGCCTCATCTGAGGCCCGACCCGCCCGACAGCACGCAGGCGATGCCGTCCACCGCCTTGCGCCAGCCGGGGCTCGGGGCGGGTACGGTCCAGTGGCCCTCCATCCGGCGCAGAAGCCTCTCGTAGGGCCCCATCATGAGGAGCGCCGGCACGATCCGCAGCCGGTCATGGGCGGGAACCTCGCGCGCGGCTTGCCCGAAGGCCGCCCGCGCCCGCACCCCGAGCGCCGCGCGCGCGCGGGGAAGGCCCGGCGCGACGGCGATGAGATCGGGATCGGCGGGCACGCCCGCGCGGTCGAGCGTCTCTCGTGGGAGGTAGATCCGACCGAGCGCCGCATCCTCCTCCACGTCGCGCAGGATGTTGGTCAGCTGCAGTGCCTCGGCCAACGACAGCGCGAAGCGCTCGGACGGTGCGCCGCGCCAGGCCCCGAAAATCCGCATCGACAGAAGCCCGACCGTGCCCGCCACGCGGCGCACGTAACGATCGAGCGTCGCATCGTCGGGGGCCACGATCGGATGGATGTCCATCCGCATCCCGTCGAGGATCAGGCTGAGCTCTTCGGGCGGGAGGTCGAACCTGTCGATGGCATCCGAGAGCTCCTGCCCGAGCGGGGTCCGCGGCCGTCCGGCGGCCATGGCATCGAGCTCGTCCTCCCAGAAGGCAAGGGCGCTGGCCTTTTCCGCGGGCGGGCGCGGGGCATCCACGATGTCGTCGACGATGCGGCAGAAGGCGTAGATCGCATAGATTGCGGCGCGTCGCTCTGCCGGCAGGATCCGCATCCCGTGGACAAAGGACGAGCCCGATGCCGCGACGATCTGCCGGCTGTCGAGATGGGCCGCCTCGTTCCCCCGGCTCGTATGCGTCATGCCGAAACGCGCGCCGTCCCCGCGCGTCGCGGTCCGAGCGCCGTGCCGATCCCCGCCGCGAAGGCGCGCACGACGTCGCCGCGCGCGGGCTTGATCCGGGTGGCGAGCGGATCGCCCGCGCGGAGCCTCGCTGAAAGCCTGCGGGCGATGACGAGGATCACGCGCACCTCTCCGGCAAGACGGCGCGACGTCAGACGGCCCGGCAGCAGGGCCGCCTGCGCGAGAAGCCCGTCCGTGAGGTCGAGGGTCGCGTCGATCGCGGCCCGCAAGCCGGGGCTTGCCGCGTCCCGGTCGAGATCGGCAGGGGTGCATCCCGCCGCCTGCATCATGTCCCGCGGCAGATAGACCCGGTCGAGATCGCGGTAATCGGCGCGCAGATCCTGCATGTGGTTCAGCACCTGCAGCACGGTGCAGAGTGCGTCCGAAGGACCGTACGTCGCGGGCGCTTCGTCGTGGATGTCGAGGATGAAGCGGCCGACTGGGTCCGCCGACATCCGGCAGTAATCGACAAGGTCGTCCCAGCTGGCATAGCGCGTCCGCACGGCATCCTGCCGGAATGCGCCCAGCAGCGCGCGGGCATGGATCGTGGCACCGCCGCGATCGTCCGCGATCAGGACCCGGGCGAGTTCAACGCCATACGGCTCCCCTTCCGGCGCGAGGTCGAGCCCGGCCTCGAACCGGTCGAGCCGTGCGAGCTTCTCCCCGGAAGGCAGGACCGGATCGTCGGCCACGTCGTCGGCGGCACGCGCGAAATCGTAGAACGCAGCCATCAGCCTGCGACTGCGACGCCGCACGAGGAGCGATGCCACGGGAAAGTTCTCGCCCCGGCTCATCGCGACGCCCTGCGCCGCGGGTGGCGCATCATTTCGCCGCATGATCGAGCGTGAATCCGCACTAGCTTTCCTCGGAGTTGCATTCGGTATCATGGTTGCTGAATGGTAGTCTCAGACAAGGGCGAGACTATCAATAAGGAGGTTGAGATCGCACGGCTTGCCATTTTGTCGCTTCTGGCGGCGATCGGTCTCGGATCAGGGTCCTCTGCGGCGGATCTCGTCGTCAGTGCGACGGGCCTTCGCAGCGCGGCTGGCGATCTGCGCGTGGCCATCTGCGAGCGGGAGCATTTCCTCGAGCCGAGCTGCGCATTCGGAGCCTCCGCCCCTGCGGCAGAGGGTCGCGTGACGATCCGTGACGTCCCGCCCGGCGAATACGCGGTTCAGGCCTTCCATGACGAGAACCGCAACGGAAAAATCGACCGAAACCTGCTCGGCCGTCCGACCGAGGGGATGGCATTCAGCCGGGATGCGCCCATGCGCTTCGGCCCGCCCTCTTACGCCGATGCGGCGGTGGTGATACCCCCCGGTGGCGGACGCTTGACCATGACGATGAGGTATTTCCGATGAACGCTCCGAGACTCGAACGGGGGAGCCACGCCGTTGTGGTGGGCGCGGGGCCCGGCGGCCTCGCCACCGCGATGCTGCTTCGCGCGGCGGGGGCGCATGTCACGGTCCTTGAAGGCGCCGACCAGGTCGGCGGGCGCACGGGCGCGATCCGGCAGGATGGCTTCACCTTCGATATCGGCCCGACCTTCTTCCTCTATCCCGACATCCTGCGCGAAATCTTCGCGGCCTGCGGGCGGTCCTTCGACGACGAACTCGAGATGACGCGCCTCGATCCGATGTACCGCCTGCAATTCGACGACGGCACGACGCTCGAGGCGACGCCCGACGTGGAGCGTCTGACGGCGCAGGTCGCGCGGATCGATCCCGAGGACGCGAAGAACGTGCCGGGATACCTCAACGAGACGAAGGCCAAGTTCGACCTCTTCAAGCCTTTGCTGCAGCGCCCGTTCCACAACGTGGGCTCGATGATGAAGCCCGACATGGCGCGCGCGCTGAAGCTGTTCCGGCCTTGGCTGACCGTCGATCAGGATCTCAAGCGCTGGTTCAAGAACCCCGACGTCCGGCTCGCCTTCTCGTTCCAGTCGAAATATCTCGGCATGTCGCCCTTCAAGTGCCCGTCGCTCTTCACGATCGTGGCGCATGTCGAATACGGGTACGGCGTCTATCACCCCAAGGGCGGCGTCAACCAGGTGCCCCACGCGATGGCGCGCGTCGCCCGTGAGATGGGCGTCGATATCCGCCTGTCGGAACCGGTCGAGCATCTGACCTTCGACGGCCGCAAGGCCACGGGTGCCATCACCGCCAAGGGCAGCTATCCCGCCGACGCGGTCGTGGTGAACGGCGATTTCGCGACGACGATCCCGCGCATCGTGCCCGACAACCTTCGCAAGCGCTGGACCGATCGCAAGATCGCCTCGAAGAAGTATTCCTGCTCGACCTTCATGCTCTATCTCGGCGTCGAGGGCGAGTTCCGCGACATGCATCACCACACGATCTTCCTGTCGCCCGACTACCTCACGAATATCCGCGAGATCGATGCGGGCCAGGCCCCGGACGATCCGACGATCTACGTGCAGAACGCCTCGGTCACCGATCCCACACTCGCCCCCGAGGGACATTCGGCACTCTACGTACTGGTGCCGGTCGGCAATCTGGAGGGCGGGACCGACTGGAAGACGCTGGCACCGATCTATCGCGAGAAGATCCTCAAGCGGCTCGAACGGCTCTGCGGTCACGACATCCGGCCGCATATCAAGACCGAGATCATGTACACGCCCGACGACTGGCAGTCGCAGATGGGCATCTATCGCGGTGCGACGTTCAATCTCGCCCACAATCTGGGGCAGATGCTCCACTGGCGGCCGCGCAACCGGTTCGAGGATGTCGACGGCGTCTATCTGACGGGGGGCGGCACGCATCCCGGATCGGGCCTGCCCACGATCTTCGAGAGCGCGCGGATCGCGAGCCGGCTCGCCGCCGCGGATATGGGTCTGCCCGCACCGATCGGAACCAGCGCAGAGAAGGAGGCCGCAGAATGAGCAGGACGGGTATCATCGGCGGGGGCCTCGGCGGTCTGGCCGCGGCCTGCACGCTGGCCGCGCGGGGCCATCAGGTCACGCTGTTCGAGCGCAATTCCTGGCTCGGCGGCAAGGCGGCCGTGCTCGAACGCGATGGTTTCCGCTTCGACATGGGGCCTACCATCCTGACCATGCCGCGCGTGCTCGAACGGATCTTCGCCGAGGCGGGGCGGGACCTGTCGGATTATCTCGACCTGCGACGGCTCGACCCGCAATGGCGCTGTTTCTACGAGGACGGATCGGTACTCGATCTCGCGGACGATCGCGAGACGATGCGCCGGACGCTGCAGGATTTCGCGCCGGACGACGTGCAGGGCTACGACGACTTCCTCAAGGTCGCGAACCGGCTGTCGGACGTGTCGGACCGGTTCTTCTTCTGGAAATCGGTCGAGGATCTGCGCGACACGATGGACATGAAGAGCTCCTTCAACCTCTCGACGTTGTCGGATGTCATGTCGCTGAGGATGCACCGCACCGTCGCGGGGCAGGTCAAGCGCAACGTCCGCGACAAGCGCGTCGCGCAGATGCTCGAGCATTTCATCCAGTATGTCGGCTCGTCCCCTCTGGCCTCTCCGGCGGTGCTCTGCGGAATCGCGCAGATGCAGGTGGGCGAGGGGGTCTGGTATCCGATGGGCGGCACCCGTGCCGTGCCGCGCGCGCTGACCCAGCTGGCCGAGGAGCTTGGCGTGGAGTTCCGCACCGGCGTGGAGGTCGAGCGCATCGAGACCGAGCAGGGTCGCGCCAGCGCCATCGTCGCTGATGGCGAGCGGGTGCCCTTCGACCTCGTCGTGTCGAACATGGACAGCGTCCGCACCTATCGCGAGCTGGTGGGCGGCGAGCCGTGGACCGAGTTCCAGAAGGGCCGCAAGCGCGAGGCCGCCTGTTCGGGCGTGGTCCTCTATCTCGGGCTCGACAAGGCCTACGACCATCTCGCCCATCACAACTTCGTCTTTTCGAAGAACCCAGAGGACGAGTTTCGCGAGATCTACGACGAGGGGCACCCTGCCACCGATCCGACCGCCTATATCGCGGCCCCCGCCCGGACGGAGCCCGGCGTCGCCCCCGAGGGCGGCGAGGCGCTCTACATCCTCGTCCATACGCCCTATCTGCGCGAGGGGCAGGACTGGTCGCAGATGCTGCCGGACTATCGCCGCACCATCCTCGACAAGCTCAAGCGCTGCGCGGGGATGGAGGATATCGAGGATCGCATCGTCACCGAGGACGTGCTGACCCCGCAGGACATCCACGACCGCTACAAGGTGCTCGACGGGGCGATCTACGGGCTCGTCAGTCACGGCAAGGTCTACGGCGCGTTCAAGCCGGGCAACCGCTCGCGTCAGGTGCCGGGTCTCTATCTCGCCGGTGGATCGGCGCATCCGGGGCCCGGAATGCCGATGGCGCTGATGTCGGGCTGGATCGCGGCCGATACGCTCGACCAGGACGCGACCCGCAACGAGACGGTCCATGCCGTCGCGGAATGAGACGGCGGGCGGCGATCCCGTCGCCCTCCGCTCGCCGTCCATGTGCCGGTTCTTCGCGGGTATCATGCGTCGGCAGATGCGGCAGGGGTTCCGCGCCGTGCGGCTTGCACGGCCGGGATTGCCGGACCTGCCCGGGGATCGTCCGCTCCTCGTCTATGCCAACCACCCCTCGTGGTGGGACCCGGCATTCTTCATCCTTCTTGCCGCCGAGATATTCACGGACCGCGAGAGCTATGGCGTCATCGAGGCGCCGATGCTCGAGAAATACCGCTTCATGCGGCGCATCGGGCTTTTCGGGGTCGAGCGCGATCCGCGGCGCGGTGGCGCGCAGTTTCTCCGGACGGGCGAACGCCTGATGGCCGATCCCGCGCGGATGCTCTGGGTCACGGCGCAGGGCGGCTTTGCCGATCCGCGGCTGCGGCCGCCCGAATTGCAGGGCGGCGTCGCCCGCCTGATGGCGCGATGTCCGGAAACGGTGGCGCTGCCCCTCGCGGTCGAATATCCCTTCTGGAGCGAGAAGCGCCCCGAGGCGCTCGCGCTTTTCGGGACGCCCGTGACGCATGACGGGACCGAACCGCCCGAGGCGCTCAACGGTCGTCTTTCCGCCGCGCTCGACACCGCGATGGGCGATCTGGCCGATCGGGCCACGGC
The DNA here is from genome assembly GCF_032931615.1 of Palleronia sp. LCG004. Taxonomy (NCBI): domain Bacteria; kingdom Pseudomonadati; phylum Pseudomonadota; class Alphaproteobacteria; order Rhodobacterales; family Roseobacteraceae; genus Palleronia; species Palleronia sp. LCG004. Next base: position 319,355 of record NZ_CP136760.1, on the reverse strand, counting down.
CCGCGATCCCGCCGCTTTCACGCGCCTTCTCGCGGGGCGGTCCGGGGTCGGCGGAATCTACGATGCCTGGGGGCGGCTGCGTGCCGCCGCGCAGGGACGGCGCTATGTCGCCGATCACATGGAGGAGACCTGACCCCGTGCTGCCCCTCGCCATCCTCTCGCTCGGCCTGGCGGGTCTCTACGCCGTCGTGACCTTCGTCAATCTGTCGATCTTCCGCGCGCCGAAGCGCGACCCGGCCGCACGCCTTCCGGCGATCTCGGTCCTGCTGCCCGCCCGCGACGAGGCCCGCAATATCGGCCCCGCGCTCGATGCGGTGCTTGCCAACCGGGATGTCGATCTCGAGGTGATCGTCCTCGACGACGGATCGACCGATGGCACCGACCGGATCGTGTCCGAGCGCGCGGCCGCCGATCCCCGCATCCGCCTGCTGCGGGGCGACGACCTGCCGAAGGGCTGGGCGGGCAAGCAATATGCGTGCGACCGGCTGGGCCGTGCAGCCCGCAACGAGATCCTCTTCTTCGTGGATGCCGATGTGCGTATCGCCCCCGATTGCCTGTCGCGCATGGCGGGGCATCTCGAGGCCCGCGATCTCGACCTGCTGAGCGGGTTTCCGCGGCAGCGCACCGAGACGCTGGCCGAGAAGCTGACCATCCCCAAGATCTTCGTGCTGCTGCTGGGCTATCTCCCTCTGCCCTTCGCGCGGACGTCGGACAATCCGGGTTTCGCCGCCGGGTGCGGGCAGATGATGATGGTGCGCCGGGCGGCCTACGAGCGCGCGGGCGGGCACGAGGCGATCCGCTTCACCATGCATGACGGCCTGCTGCTCCCGAGGCTGCTGCGGACGAGCGGTGCACGCACGGACCTGATCGATGCGACGCCGCTCGCCACATGCCGCATGTACGAGACCTGGGACGAGATCTGGTCCGGCTTCGGCAAGAACGCCGCCGAGGGCATGGCGAAACCCGTGGCGCTGCCCGTCTGGACGCTGCTTCTGGGGGGCGGACATGTCCTGCCCTACCTGCTGGTGCCCTTGTCGATCCTGACCGGCAACGGGCTTGCCTTCCTCGTCTCTCTCGCGGCGCTGGTGCTGGTCTTTTCGGCGCGGCTGGCCACCGCGATCAAGGTCCGCCAATCGCTGATCTCGGTGCTGCTGCACCCCGTCGGCATCTGCATCGTGCTGGCGATCCAGTGGAACGCGCTCGTCGGGGCGGGCCGCGGCCGGCGGAGCTGGCGCGGGCGCAGCTACGATGCCGGCTGAAGGGGGCTTTCCCTGGCACCGATGGTTCCACCCCTTATGCGGGGCGGATCCGCTGACGCTTCTGTCGGTCGTCGCGCGCGGGGGGATGCCCGCGCCGTCGCGCGTTCCGGCCTTCGCCATCGCCTGCGCCATGTCGGTTTTCCGGCTGCCCTTCACGCTGGCCGAACGGGTGCTCGATGCCGGTGCCTCCGCGCCTGCGCATCCGCCGGTCTTTGTCGTTGGGCATCCCCGCAGCGGAACGACGCATCTTCATAACGTGCTGGCCGCCTCGGGGGCCTTCGCGACGGTGCCGCCGGTCCTTGCCGCGCTGCCATGGGAGCGGCGCACGATCGGCCCGCTGATGCGCCCGATGATCGAGCCGCACCTGCCCGCCAACCGCCTGATCGACGGGGTCGAGATCGGTCGCGACGACCCGACCGAGGACGAGGTCGGCCTCGCCAATACTGGGCCGCTGTCCTATTTCCACGCGCTCTACTTTCCCCGTCACTTCGCGCGCGATTACCGCGCGGGACTTCTTCATCTGGGGACGGCCCGCACGCGCCGGGGCCGCGAGCGCGCGATCGCACGCTATGTCCGGAATATGGGACGCCGGTCGGTCGATCGACCGCTGCTGCTGAAGAACCCTGCCTATACGGCGCGCGTGGATCTGCTGGCGCAGCTCTTTCCCGGTGCGAAGGTCATCCATATCCATCGCGACCCTGCGGCGGTCTTTTCCTCCGCGCATCGCGCGCTCGCCATTGCGCTGCGCGAGATGTCGTTCCAGGACGCCGCGCAGGTCGATCTCGACGCCGCGATCCTCGAGACCTATCCCGAGATGATGGCATCGCTGAGGCGTTCGCGCGATGCGCTGCCCGAGGGTTGCTTTGCCGAGATCGCCTTCGAGGATCTGGTGGCCGATCCAGACGCGACGCTCGGACGGCTCTGGGCCGATCTGGACCTTCCGGGCGGGGCCGGTTCCGCGATCGGCTATTGCCGCGAGGTCGCGGGATACCGCACGCAGTCGAGCCCGCTTCCGCCCGCGCGTCGCGACGCGCTCCGCAGGCTCTGGCCCGCCGATTTCGCGGCCTACGGACGGCCTAGCGAAGCAGCAGGCGGATGATGCGCTCGATCGCCTTTCCGTAGGGCGGCCGCGACATCCCGATGGGCGCGAAACGCGACCGCACCATGATGCTGCGCGGACGGGTGAAGGCGCGGAACCCTTCCTCGCCGTGATAGGCCCCCATGCCCGATGCGCCCGCCCCGCCGAATGGCAGGGCATGGGCCGCCACATGCAGGACGCAATCGTCGATCATCGCGCCGCCTGACGGTACCTGCGCCACCATCCGCTCGCAGGCCCCGACATCCGGCCCGTAGACATAGAGCGCCAGCGGCACGTCGCGCGCGCGGACGAACCGCGCGGCATCGTCGGGCGTGCGATAGGCGACGATCGGCAGGATCGGCCCGAAGATCTCCTCACGCATCAGGTCGCTTTCGGGATCGGGGTCTAGCACGGCATAGGCCCCGAGGTGTGGAGCCTCCGGCATCCGGTCCATCAGCGGCACAGCCCGTCCACCACCGAGCAGGCCCTTGAGCCGCCTGCGGTCGGCGGGACGTGCGATCGCCGCGTAATCGCCGCCCGACGGGTCGGGATAAAGTGCCCGGCACGCGGATTTCAACGCGGCGAGGATCCCTTCCTCGCTTCCCTCGGGCACCAGCAGGTAATCGGGCGCGATGCAGGTCTGCCCGGCATTGAGCAGCTTTCCCGCCATGACGGAGCGCGCCACGCGGTCGGGATCGGCACCCGGCAGGACGATCGCCGGGGATTTGCCGCCAAGCTCCAGCGTCACGGGGGTGAGGGTTTCGGCCGCCGCCGCCATGACCCGCCGCCCAGTCGCCGTCGATCCGGTATAGAATATTCCGTCGAGCGGCATCCGCGTCAGGGCCTGCGCGACCTCCGCGCCGCCTTCGACGACGCGGGCGCGATCGCCGACGGCGGCATGGACGATCTTCGACAGAACTGCGCTGGTCCGCGGCGTGAATTCCGACGGTTTCAGCAACACGCGATTGCCCCCGGCCAACGCCGCGACCAGCGGAACGAGCGCGAGTTGAACGGGATAGTTCCACGGCGCGAGGATGCCGACGAGGCCGAGCGGCACCCGCTCGACCCGTGCGCGCGAGGGCCAGAATTCGGGGGAAAGCCGGACGCGTTCGGCCTTGGTCCATCGGCCAATCCTGGCCTTCGTCCAGCGGATGTTCTCGAGCACCATGGCGACCTCGGCCAGCATGGTCTCGGTCCGGGGCCGCCCGTTGAAATCCGCATCGATGGCGCGCGCGATCTCCTCGGCATGCGCGCGGGTCTCGCGCGCCAGCGCCGAGAGATGCGCGCGCCGTTCGGCCGGGGTCGCGGGGCCCGCCCGGCTCAGGCGGGCCTGGGCGGCGTGAAGGTCGTCGGAATCCGTATCGCTCATCTGCTCCGACATAGTGCGGAGCGGGCGGCGATCCCGTCCGTCAGCCAGCCAGCGCGATCGATGCGCCGCTGATCGCGGTGAGCAGGCCGAGGGCTCTCAGGACGCGCGTGTCGGTCGCCACGCGCGCAATTCCGACGCCGGCCGCGTGGAGCAGCGCGGTCGACAGCGCGAATCCCGCGCCGAAGGCCAGTGCCCCCGCCGCGCCGAGCTCGGCCCCGTGCGCGTGGCCGTGGAAGAGCCCGAACAGTGCCGTGAGCGCCACCGCCCCGCCGAGCGGCAGGCTGATGGCAAGGGCGAGGACGAGGCCGAGCGCCATCACCGAGACGAGGATCATCGGCTCGACGAACGGCAGCCCGACGCCCCCGACGGCCCCCGCATATCCGACGATCATTGCCCCGACGAAGGCGGCGGGCAGCGCCCAGACCGCCCGCTGGCCAAGCGCCACGGCCCAGAGGCCGACGGCCACCATCGCCAGGATATGGTCGAGCCCGAAGACCGGGTGCGACAGCCCGGCAAGCACCGATCCATGCGCTGCCGGGTCCAGATGGGCCATCGCGGGCGTCGCGGCGAGCGTCGTTAGGAGGGCGAGCGAAAGTCGGGTCATGTCGAGATCCTGATCGGTGCGTAAATCCTGTGATGACCTTGCCTCGCCTTCGATGACGGTGAAGGCCAGAGCGGGTGATCCGCGATGATAGGGTCAACAACGGAATGCCTGCAAGCAAGGCATCCGGAGATTGAAAGCGCCTAAAATGAAGGCGATATGCGAAACGGCGCGCTCCGGTCAGGGGCGCTGCCAGTCACGCCTCTCGTAGGCGCTCTGCCAGAAGGTCCATTCGTGGAGCGACGACCGCTCGAAGGCATGCCGCATCGCCATGCGCGTGGGCTCGTCCGCCGCATCGGCCAGCCGGTCGACGAGGACGAGCATCGCCGTGACCGCAGCCTCGAAATCCTCTCCGGCATAGGTGTCGATCCAGGCGCGATAGGGATGCTCGGGAGCGGCCTCTGCATGGATGGACTGGCCGACGCGAAGATAGATGCAGAAACACGGAAGAAGCGCCGTCACCGCGACCGGAAAGGGATCCGTGGCGGCCGACCGGATCAGGAAGCTGACGTAATGGTCGCAGGCGGGCGAGGGAGGTTTCGCGGCGAAACCTTCGGGCGTCACGCCGTAGAGCGCCATGTATTCGTCATGGAGCTGTCGCTCCACCGCGATGGCACCCGCCGCGGCACCCGAAAGCTGCGCGATGGTCGCGGGGTCTGGCGCGCGCGACCCGGTCAGGGCAAGCGCGCGGGCGAACCCTTCGAGATAATGCGCGTCCTCGATGATGTAGAAGCGGAAGGTCTCGGGCGGCAGGGTGCCCGACGCCATCTCGGTGTTGAAGGGCATGGTGCGGATCCGCTCCTGCAGATCGGCGGTTTCGTCCCAGAGGGTTTCGGTAAAGCTCATTGCGTGTCTCCGGCGACTGCGTGGAAATGGTGGACCGGGCCGTAACCGCCGCCGACCGACAGCTCGCCCGAGGCCGCGATGGCGCGCGCGACGTATTCCTTGGCGCGTCGGGCGGCGTCGGGCAGGGCATGCCCCTTGGCGATCTCGGTGGCGAGCGCGGAGGACAGCGTGCAACCCGTCCCGTGCGTGTTCGCGGTCGCGATGCGCGCGCCGGTCATCGTCATTTCGCCCTCGGGCGTGACCAGCAGGTCCGTCACCGCGTCGCCCGGCAGATGCCCTCCCTTCATCAGAACGGCACCACAGCCGAGCGCGAGGAGTGCGCGCCCCTGTTCGCGCATTCCCGCCGCGTCGCGCGCGGCCTCCCGCCCCAGGAGGTCGCCAGCCTCGGGCAGGTTCGGCGTGAGGATCGTCGCCATCGGCACCAGCAGCTCGGAGAGCGCCGCGACCGCCTCGGATGCAAGCAGCCGGTCGCCCCCCTTGGCGACCATCACCGGGTCGAGAACGACAGGCACCCCGAGCCCGTCAAGCGCGCGGGCGACGGCCTCGACGATCGCGGCATTGCCGAGCATGCCGATTTTTACCGCATCGATGCGGATATCCTCGCGGATGGCGGCGATCTGTGCGGCGACCATGTCGGCATCCGTCAGCGCGACCCGCGCCACGCCGCGCGTGTTCTGCGCGGTCAGCGCCGTGATCGCGGCCATCGCATAGCCACCGTTCGCCGCGATGGCCTTGATGTCGGCCTGGATGCCGGCACCGCCCGACGGGTCGGATCCCGCAATGGAAAGGATGTTGGGAATCATGTCGTGGTCCATTCGTCGATGAGGGCCTTTGCCGCGGCCTCGGGGTCGGCTGCGCGCGAGATGGCCGAGATCACGGCCGCCCCCGCGCAACCCGCCCGTCTGAGCGCGGCCATGTCACCGGGACCGACGCCGCCGATGGCGAAGCAGGGCAGGGGCGTCGCCGCCACGATCCGGGCGATGCCGTGAAGGCCGATGGGCGGGGCATGGTCCGGCTTCGAGGCGGTCGCGCGCATCGGGCCCACGCCCAGATAGCTCAGACCCTTTTCCGGCAGGGCCGCGATCTGGGCGTCCGTTTCGACCGAAAGGCCGAAGATCATGTCCGGGCCGATCCGGTCGCGGATCGCCATGGGGTCGCCGTCACCCTGTCCGGTATGGAGGCCCGCCGCCCCGACCTGCCGCGCGATCTCGACCCGGTCGTTGACGATCAGCGCGACACCGAAAGGCGTCAGCCGGTCGATCAGCGTCCGGGCGAGATCCGCGAAATCCGTATCGCCGAGCGTCTTGTGGCGAAGCTGCACCCATCCGGCACCGCCCCGCGCCGCGCGTTCGGCCTGTTCAGGGATCGAAAGCGGCGCACCCGGATCCGTGACGAAATAGAGCGGCGGTATCATGCCCGCTCGATCCGCGCGGCCGCGTCGAGACCGGGGCCGTCGATCGCGTGAAGCGCGTCGAGAAATGCCACCTGGAACGATCCCGGGCCCTTTGCCTCGCGCGCCGCGATCTCGCCCGCGTAACCGTAATGGGCGAGTGCCGCGACGCTGGCCTCGAACGCGTCGTCGGCCGGTGCAACGAAAGCCGCGATGAGGCCCGTCAGCGAACATCCCATGACCGTGACGCGCGGCATCATCGCATGGCCATTGCGGATCCGCGCGATCCGGCTTCCGTCCGTCGCGAAGTCCACCGGACCCGTCGCGATGACGACGGCACCGGTGCGGCGCGCGAGGTCGCGGGCCGCGTCCTCGGCATTCTCGACGGCATCGGCGGCATCGGCCCCGCGTCCCGCCGCTTCGGCCCCCGACAGCGCGAGGATCTCGGAGGCGTTGCCGCGCACGACCCTCGGCCCGAGCGCGAGGAGCCGCGCACCCGCCTCGCGCCGCATCGCGGTCGCGCCGACGGCCACGGGATCGAGAACCCAGGGCGTCCCCGCCTCGCGCGCGGCATCGGCGGCGATCGCCATGCACTCGATCCATTCGTCGTCGAGCGTGCCGATATTGATGCTGAGTGCAGAGGCGATGCGGGCGAATTCGGCGGCCTCGCCCCGCGCGTGGACCATCGCGGGCGACGCCCCCGCGGCCAGCAGCACGTTCGCCATGACGTTCATCGCGACGTAATTCGTGATATTCTGCACGAGCGGTGCGGCATCGCGCATCGCGCCCAGATGGTATGAGGGGGTATCCATGTCATCTCCCGCGTCTGGCGGCGGAAGATGCGCGGCGGTCCCCCGGATCGGGACCGCGTTCGCGTTGCAACTTCCTCCGCCGGCATGATCCGGATCAGGTTCCAAGGGTGCGTCTCAACCCGGCCCTGTCGGCCGGATGCCCCTGTCGCGGGATCGAGCGTTCCATGCCGGCGGGAAGGTGTCAACAGGGACGCGCGGGAACGCCCGGGGACTGGCATGCCGGCGCCCTTCGGGCTATTGCCGGGCGCGCATGCGCGGGGGAGATCCGCCAATCCGAAGGAGAAACCGCATGAAGGACGTCGTGAACCTTTCGAAGCTCGCTCTTCCCGAGCCTCTGAACCTGATCGGGGGGGAATGGGTTCCGGCCCGGTCGGGGGGCGAGATGGATGTCGTGTCGCCGATCGACGGGGAGGTCTTCGCGCGGATCGCCGACAGCGATGCGGCGGATGTGGATGCGGCGGTGCAGGCGGCGCGGGCGGCGTTCGAGGGGGGCGCGTGGTCGGAGCTGACGGCGGCCGAGCGGGGACGGCTGATGATCCGGCTGTCGGAGAGGATCCTCGAGCATGCCGAGGATCTCGCGCAGCTCGAGACGCGCGACAACGGCAAGCCCATCGCGCAGGCGCGCGCCGACATGAAGGTGACGGCGCGCTATTTCGAGTATTACGGCGGCGCGGCCGACAAGGTGCATGGCGAGGTCATCCCCTTCCAGAAGGGCTACAACGTCGAGGTGCATCGCGAGCCGCACGGCGTGACGGGCCACATCATCCCGTGGAACTATCCCGCGCAGATGTTCGGCCGCTCGGTCGCGCCGGCGATCGCGATGGGCAATGCCGCGGTTCTGAAGCCCGCGGAGGATGCGTGCCTGACCGCGCTCGCCATCGGGCGGATGGCGACCGATCTGGGCTTTCCGCCGGGGGCGATCAACATCGTGACGGGCCGGGGGGCGCGTGCGGGACAGGCGCTGGCCGATCATCCCGGCATCGACTTCATCTCGTTCACGGGGTCTCCGGAAGTGGGTCAGATGATCCAGCAGGCGGCGGCGCGGAACTTCATCGGCTGCACGCTGGAGCTCGGGGGCAAGTCGCCGCAGATCGTGTTCGAGGATGCCGATCTCGACGCGGCGCTGCCGGTGCTGGTCAACGCGGTGATCCAGAACGGCGGGCAGACCTGCTCGGCGGGCACGCGGGTGCTGGTCCAGCGGGGCATCTTCGACGCGGTGGGCGCGCGGCTCGCGGAGCGGTTCGGGGAGGTCGAGGCGGAGGCGTCGGACCATGACGGGGCGACGCTGGGGCCGCTGATCTCGGCGAAGCAGAAGAAGCGGGTCGAGACCTACATCGCCGAGGCCGACGCGCCGCTGATGGCGCGCGGGCGGATCGGGGAGGGCGCGCCCGACGGCGGGTTCTACGTGGCCCCGGCGGTCTTCGGGCCGTGCGATCCGAAGGCGCGGATCGCGCAGGAGGAAGTGTTCGGGCCGGTGGTCTGCATGATCCCGTTCGAGGACGAGGCGGAGGCCATCGCGATCGCGAACGGCACCGAATACGGCCTTGTCGCGGCGGTCTGGACGCGCGACGGCGGGCGTCAGCAGCGGGTCGCCAAGGCCATGCGCTGCGGCCAGGTCTTCATCAACGGCTACGGCGCGGGCGGCGGGGTCGAGCTGCCCTTCGGCGGCATCCGCAAGTCCGGACACGGCCGCGAGAAGGGCTTCGCAGCCCTCCTCGAATTCTCCACCATCAAGACAATCGTCAATAACCACGGGTGACTGGATGGCGGACCCTGCGTATGCGGGGTCCGGCAGAAGTGGTTCGTGCGTGCGGTCAGCGCACCCGGTCCGCGCGGGCGAGGATCTGGCGTGCCCGCGCGACGACCGGCGCGTCGATCATCTCTCCGTCGAGCTTGACGGCATCGGTCGATTTTTCGGCCGCGGCGACGACGCGGTGGGCCCAGTCGCGCTCGGCCCCGCTGGGGGCCATGGCGGCGCGGGCCGGCGCGATCTGCGCGGGATGGATCAGCATCTTGCCGCCGAATCCCATCATCGTGCCATGACGGCAATCGTCGGCGACGGCCTCGGCATCGCCGGTTGCGATCGTCACGCCGTCCCATGGCGGGACGAGCCCCGCGAGCCGCGAGGCCATGACCACTGCCGAGCGCGCGAAGGCCAGCGCCTGCCGGTCATGGGCGATTCCGAGATCGGCGGCGAGGTCGATGGAGCCGAAGGCGAGCCTGCGACAGGCCCCGGCCACGTCATGCGCGTGGTGCACCCCGAGCGCCGATTCGATGATCCCGATGACCGGCTTGCCCGTCCGCCGCGTGACTTCGGCGCAGATGCCGCGATCGGATGCCTTGGGCACGACGATCGCGGCCACCGGCAGAACCGAGGCCGCGCTGACATCCTCGTCGAAGAAGGGGGTGTCGCCACCGTTGATCCTGAGCAGGACCGGCACGGGCGGCGTGTCGGGCAACGCCCCCTTCAGCCCTGCGCGGGCACCGGGCTTCTCCGCCTCGGAGACGGCGTCCTCGAGGTCGAGGATCACGGCATCCGCACCGGAATTCAGGGCCTTGTCGAGCCGATCGAGCCGGGCGGCCGGCAGGAAAAGGGGCAGGGCGATCTCGTCGAGCGTCATGGTGGTGTCCTCCCTTCGAGGAAGACTATCCGCGCGATCGGTTGCGGACCACGCGAAATCCGCAGGTACGGATCAGAAGCTGCCGCCCGAAGGGCGGGTTCGCTCGACATCCGCGAGCGTCAGGATGCGAGCGGCATGATCGGTCGATCCGAGCGCCCGGGCGAAGCGCAGATCGGCCGTGACGAGCCGCCGGTCCATCCGTTCGGCCAGCGCGAGGTAGACGCAATCGTAGATCGGGTGGCCGAGATCGAGCGCCAGGTCGAGCGCGCGGCGTTCGAGCGCATCGTCGGGATCGGCAATGGCCACGGGGGCCTCTTGGAAGAAGGCGAAGAGATCGCGTGCTTCGGCTGGTGCGATCGCCTGTCGCGCCGCGAGGGTCCGCAACACGTTGCCGACCTCGATCCTGAGAAGGGCGGGCGCCGCCAGATCCGCATCGCGCAGCGACAACGCGGTATCGCTTCCATCCTCGTCGATCAGCCATTTGATCGCGACGGAGGCGTCGATAACCAGCCCGCCGGCGAGGCTCATTCCGTGCGGTCGCGGTCGGCGCGGATCAGGTCGGTGGTGACAGGCCCGGCCGCGCCGAGCTTTACCCGCCGCGTGCGGGCACGGTCGAAGAAATCGATGCCGCCGGGACGGCCGAGCGCCTCTTCGAGAATGCGCCGATGCTCGGCCTCGGCCGAACGGCCGGATGCCGTCGCACGGGCCTTGAGGGCGGCGGCGATGCTGTCGTCGATGTTGCGGACGGTCAATTGAGCCATGGAACCTCTCCCCGAAAGCGGAATGCCATCAAAATGACATCACTCCGCAGCCGGATCAAGCCCTCTGCCGGAAATCAGGCGAGCCGTCGGCCGGATTCCGTGTCGAAGAGGTTGATCTCGTCCAGATCCACGACGAAGGGGACAGACCTTTCGGGCGAAAGGCGCGCATTGGGCCGGAAGACGCGGGAAGTCACCTCGGCATCGCCCATCTCGAGGAAAATCAGCGCCTCGCCACCCAGCGGCTCGACGAGCGTGATGTCGGCCTCGAAGCCGAACGGACGTTTCAATGGTCCGGCCATCCGTTCGGGTGCGAGCGCCTCGGGACGCAGGCCGAGGCGCACCGCGCGGTCTGGCGCGAGATCGGCGAACTGACCCTCGCCGATCGGCAGGCGCGGCCCGCCGGGGATCTCGACCGCGCGGCCGTCTCCCTCGCGCACGATCCGCGCGTCGAGAAGGTTCATGGGCGGGCTGCCGATGAAGCCCGCGACGAAATCGGACGCGGGGGCGTGATAGACCTCGTCCGGGGTGCCGACCTGTTCGATGCGGCCGTCGCGCATCACGACGATCCGGTCGGCCAGGGTCATCGCCTCGACCTGATCGTGGGTGACGTAAATGACGGTATTGCGGACCTTTTCGTGAAGCTTGCGGATCTCGGTGCGCATCTGGCCCCGCAGCTTGGCGTCGAGGTTGGAGAGCGGTTCGTCGAAGAGGAAGACCGCCGGATCGCGCACGATGGCGCGGCCCATCGCGACGCGTTGCCGCTGACCGCCCGAGAGCGCGGCGGGCTTGCGCGACAGGAAGCCCTCGATCCCGAGAAGGCGCGAGGCGCGGCTGACCTTCTCCTCGATCTCGGATTTCGGCCGCTTGGCGATCTTGAGCCCGAAGCCCTGATTGTCGCGCACGTTCATGTGCGGATAGAGCGCGTAGTTCTGGAACACCATCGAGATGTCGCGGGCCCGTGGCGGCAGATCGTTGACGACGCGGTCGCCGATGCGGATCTCGCCGCCGGAAATGTCCTCCAGCCCCGCGATCATGCGCAACGTGGTGGACTTGCCGCAGCCCGAGGGACCGACGAAGACGACGAATTCCTCGTCCGCGATCTCGAGGTTGAAATCCTGAACCGCCTCGACCTTGCCGTAGCGCTTGACGACGTGCTTGAGCGAAACCTCGGCCATGTCCGGCCCTCCTCAGCCCTTGATCGCGCCGGCGGTGAGGCCGCCCACGAGATATTTCTGGATTGCCGTGAAGAAGATCGCCGGCGGGATGAGCGCAAGCGTCGCGGCCGCCATCATCTGCCCCCAATCGACGCCGGAGCGTCCGACGAAGCCCAGAAGACCCACGGCGAAGGTCTTCTTGGCCTCGGAGCTGATGAGCATGAGAGAAAAGAGAAGCTCGGACCATGCGGCGGTGAAGACGAAGCCCAGCGTCGCGCCGACGCCCGGCAGCATCAGCGGCAGGATGATGCGGATCAGTGCCTGGAACCGCGTGCAGCCGTCGATCATCGCCGCCTGTTCGAGTTCGCCCGGGATGCCCTCGAAGAAGGAATGCATGAGGAAGGCCGCGAAGGGCAGGTTAAAGGCGGTGAAGACGACGATCAGCCCGATCCGCGTGTCGATGAGACCCAAGGGGGCCAGAAGCTGGTAGAGCGGCGTGATCACCATCACGATCGGGAAGAGCTGCGTGATGACGAGGAACACCATCAGGGGCGTCTTGCCGCGAAAGCGGAACCGCGAGAAGGCATAGCCGATGCCGGTTGCGAGGACCGTGACGATGGCGGCCGTGCCGAGCGAGACGATGACGGTGTTGAGGAAATAGGTCGGGAAGGGGCTTTCCTCGATTACGAAGCGGAAATTCTCGAACGTCGTGACCGAGGGCCAGAGCGTCGTGCCCTCGCGATAGAGGATCTGGTCGGGCGTCAGCGCGATCCTGAGCAGCCAGAACAGCGGAAAGAGCGCAAAGACCAGATAGGCGAGACGGACGAGCCAGAGAGAGGCGCTTGCGACGATCTTCATTGTCCGAGCCTCCCCCGGACCCAGAGAAGCAGGATCGAGTAGATCACGAGCATCACCATCAGGACTGAGGCCAGCGCCGAGGCGTAGCCGAAATTCATCGAGCTGTAGGCCGAGGTGAACACGTAGTTCGGCAGCGTCTGCGACATGCCCGCGGGCCCCCCTTCGGTCATGACGAAGATCAGTTCCGGCGAGTTCGCGACCCAGACTGTCCTGAGCAGGATCGTGATCGTCATCATCGGCAGCAGGAACGGCACGGTCACGTAGCGGAAGGATTGCCACGCGCTCGCCCCGTCGATGGAGGCGGCCTCGTAGAGGTCCGACGGTACCGAGCGCAGCGCGGCCAGCAGCGTGATCGCGAAGAACGGCACGCCCCACCAGATCATCGCTGTGATCGGACCGTAGAGCGCGAGATCCGGATCGGAGAGGATATTACGGGGCGCATCGAGGATGCCGACGAAGGCCAGCCACGAAGGCAGGGGGCTCACGATCGGATTGAAGAGCCATTGCCAGTTGAGACCCGACAGGAAGGTCGGCACCGCCCATGGCAGGAAGACGAGCGACTGGAAGACCGGACGGCCCCAGAATGGCTTGTCGAGGATCAGCGCGAGGCCGAGACCGAGGCCGATCTGGAAGAGGACGGACCAGAATGTCCACTTCACCGTGTTGCCGAGCGCGTGCCAGAAGGTGCGGTCGGTCCAGAGCTCGACGTAGTTCTCGAGCCCGCTCCACCCGCGGGAGGCGGGGCGGAAGATCACGTAGTTCTGGAAGCTGAAGGAGACCCCCACGACGAGCGGCACCAGCATAACCAGCGCCACGATGGCGATGCCGGGCGCAAGATAGAAGTAGGGCTCGGCGGAACGCATCCGCCGGGCCCTGTGCGGCGAGCGCCCCGAGCGGGACGGGTCGGTCGCCATGATGCTCACTGGTTTTCCGCCATCCAGCGCTGCTGCGCCTCGGTCAGGAACTCGTCCCAGGTCTGGCCCAGCTCTTCGGCGGACATCTGGCCCAGAAGCGCGGCCTGGCTCGTCTCGACGGCGATGACGTCGAAGAATTCGCCGAGTTCGGGAAGATAGGCCGGCCATGGCACGAGATTGTACTGATCGCTGTCGAGTTCCTCGAAGAAGCCCGCATAGACGGGATCGTTGAAGTACTCGTCATCCTCGGGGATCTCGACGGCGGGAACGATGCCGATGAACTTGGCCCATTCGAGATTGGCCTCCGGCTCCATCAGGCGGCCGATGAAATCCTTGGCAAGGTCGGGGTTCTCGGAGCTTGCTGGGACCGACCAGCCGAACATGCCGATCGGGGGCGAGATCTTGCCCGGAGGGCCGAGCGGGACCGGAGCGGTGGCGAATTCGTCGTCGCCTAACCGCTCGCGCACCTGGATGAGCGCGTCGGGGTCCTGATCCATGAAGGCACAGGTGCCGGAATAGAAGCCCGAGACCTGTTCGTTGAAGCCCCAGTTCACCGAATCCCGCGGTGCCGCTCCGTCTTCGTAGAGGTCGAGCATCATCTGGATGCCCTCGATCGCCTCGGGGGAGGCGAAGACGCTGGTGCCGTCCTCGTTGAACCAGCTCTCGGCACCGGTCATTCCGGACACTGCCAGCCACCAGCCCACGAAACCGCCCGTCGATCCGCGAAGGCAATAGCCGTACTTGCCCTCGATCTCGGATACGGCGCGGGAGATCTCCGCGAACTCTTCCCACGTTTCCGGCGGAGCGTCGTAGCCCGCCTGAGAGAGCAGGTCGCGGTTGTAGTACATCGCGCGGACGAAATAGCCGTAGGGCAGGAAATAGGCGGTATCGTCGTAGATGCGGGCGAAATCCATCGTCGCCTCGGTCATCTGGTCCGCGCCCTGCCATTCGTCGAGCCAGGGGCCGAGGTCGGTCAGGAGGTCGTTGACGGCAAGGGTGGAGATCCAACGCTCGGGCATTTCGAGCACGTCGATCTGCTGGCCCGACATCGTCATGGTCAGGATCTGTTCGAAGGCGGAATCCCAGGGGACCGACACCAGCTCGACATCGACGCCCTCATGGGCGGCCTCGAACTCGGAGGCGATCTGCTCCATCAGGCCGGTGCGTTCGTTGGTGGTCAGAACCTCCACCACGCGCAGCGTCTGGGCGTTTGCCATGCCGCCCCAGGCGGCGAGTGCGGCGGCGGCCGCGATGCTCATTCCTTGGATTGTCTTCATCTCTCAACTCCCTGTTGCAGAACGTTTTTGTAGTTATTCACATTGATCGAGGGCGGCTTCGATATCGCGCCAGATATCTTCGGGATCCTCCAGTCCGACATGCAACCGGACGAGATCGTCAGGCACGCCGAAGACCTGGAACGGGTTGGTGAGGCCAGGCTGGATAAGACCCAGTTGCGCCGGAAAGGCGAGGCTTTCGTGGCCGCCCCAACTCACGCCCAGTCGGACGAGCTTCAACGCATCGCAGAAGCGCCGCGCGGCAGGTGCGCCACCCTTGAGGCGGAACGCGAAGAGCCCAGAGAAGCCCGACAGCGTCGTCTCGTTGCGTGTCTCAAGCCCCGGATGGCGCGTTTCGGAAACCGCAGGGTGATCCTTCAAGCGTCGGGCGACCGACAGGCCCGAGCGATGGTGCTGGCGCATTCGCATCGGAAGGGTTCGCATCCCACGCAGGAGAAGCCATGCGTCAAAAGGAGAAAGCTTAGCCCCCAGGCTGGGATAGGCGACGCGGTTGATCTCGGATATGAGGTCCGCACGGCCGCAGACGATGCCCGCCACGGTGTCGGAATGCCCCGAAAGGTATTTCGATGCCGAATGGATCACGAGATCCACGCCATGCTCGATCGGGCGCTGGAAGGTCGGGCTTGCCCACGAATTGTCGATGACGCTGATCGCCCCGGCATAGTTTGCGATCGCTGCAAGGCGCGGCAGGTCGAGTACGTCGAAGGTGATGCTGGTCGGGCTTTCGAGATAGAGCATCCGTGCGCCCGTCATGGCCTCGGCCACCGCATCGAGATCGGTGCCCTCGACGAAGACCGCCTCGATCCCCATTCGCGCCATCAGCCCGGTCATGATGCGATAGGTGTCAGGATAGACGTTGCGCACGCAGACGACCTTGTCGCCTGACTTGAGCAGGCCGAGGAGCGTGGCCGAGATCGCACCCATGCCGCTGGCGAAGCCGCGCGACTCCTCCGCACGTTCGAGACGGGCGACCTTCTCCTCGAAGGCTCGGACGGTCGGGTTCAGGCCGCGGGTATAGATCGCATGGCGTTCGGGCGCGCGGAACGCCGTCTCGAAGGCGTCGACACTCTCGAATGTGAAGAGGCTCGTCTGCACGATGGGCGGCACGGCCGGTCCGCCGCCTGTATCGTCGGTAACGATGGTTGCGAAATCGTCGGGGATCACTGGATCAGGCATCGTCACGAAGGGTCGTCTCCACGAAGTCGAGAATGCGGGTTACGGCCGCGACGGCCGCGTCGGGATCACGCGCGGCGATCGCCTCGTAAAGCGCGCGGTGGTCGGGCTGGGAATGATCGACGAAGGGCGTCATCACGAAGGGGTTGTCGGCGGAGGCGTTGAAGTTCTCGACGACTTTGACGTAGAGTTGACGAAATACCTGCAAATACAATGGATTGCCGCTCGCAACGTAGAGGGCTTCGTGGAAGGCATCGTCTTCCTTGTTGGCAAATCCCTGCACGGAATAGGCAGTCTCCATCGCCTCGAGCGCGACGCGCAGCCGGTCGATATCCTCTACCGATCCGCGCAGCACGGCGAGACGCGCGGCATCCGTCTCGATCACGCGCCGAAGCTCCAGCAGGTGGAACACCGCGCGCTTCTCAAGCTGGATGGTGACGGGCATATGCACCGAAGCCGCGCCGATCTCCTGCGCGAGGTAGGTGCCGCTGCCCTTGCGGATGTCGATCAGCCCCATCGCCTGCCAGGATTGCAGCGCCTCGCGGATCGTGGGTCGGCTGACGCCGAGCTGCGCCGCGAGCGTGCGTTCGGTGGGAAGCTTGTCGCCGGCACCAAGATCCGCCGCCTCGATATAAGCCGTCAGCGCCCTCAGGATCCGGATCCGGGATCCGTCCTGGGAAAGCGGGCGCAGGGTAATCGCAGCGCTTGGATCGGGGTGGGCCGTCATCCGGTCTCCGTCAATTCGGTCGGCTCTCAGCTTTGCGGCGGGCGAAAAATCTGTCAAGTGGTCTTACCAAAATGGACGCGGATTTTCCCGAACTCCTTTTTTTATCGACGGACTTCGAGCGATCAGAGCGTTTCGAGCGTCTGATCGATCGCGCCGAAGATCGACCGCCCGAGGTCGTCATGCATCTCGATCCGCACGCGGTCGCCCCATCGAAGGAAGGGCGTCGAAGGCGCACCATGCGCGATCGTCTCGATCATGCGGATCTCGGCGATGCAGGAATAGCCGCGTCCGCCCTCGGCCACCGGACGTCCGGGCCCTCCGTCGGGATCGCGGTTCGATACGGTGCCGGACCCGACGATCGTCCCGGCTCCGAGCGCACGGCTGCGGGCGGCGTGTTCGATCAGGCGGCCGAAATCGAAGGTCATGTCGATCCCGGCATCGGCGCGGCCGAATGGGGTTCCGTTCAGATCGACACGCAGCGGCAGATGCAGCTTTCCATCCCGCCAGGCATCCCCGAGTGCATCGGGCGTTACGGCCACGGGGCTGAAGCTCGATGCCGGTTTCGATTGGAAGAAACCGAACCCCTTGGCAAGTTCGCCCGGGATGAGGCCGCGCAGCGACACGTCGTTGGCGAGCATGACGAGGCGGATGCGATCGCGTGCTGCATCCGCATCGATGCCCATCGGGCAATCGTCGAGCACGACCGCGATTTCTCCCTCCATGTCGACACCCCAATCGGGAACGGCAGCCGCGGGAAACCGGATCGGCGCGTGCGGCGGCACGAACCCGTCCGATCCGCCCTGATACATCAGCGGATCGGTCCAGAAACTTTCGGGCATTTCCGCCCCCCGGGCACGACGAACGAGGTCCACGTGATTGACATAGGCCGATCCGTCCGCCCACTGGTACGCCCTTGGGAGTGGCGAGAGACATGACGCCTGGTCAAAGGGTTGCGCGTCGATGTTGCCATCCTCGACGTCGTGGAAAAGGGCGCGGAGTTCGGGTTCCGCAGCCTCCCAATCGTCAAGCGCGGACTGAAGCGTCCGCGCGGGGGCGGGCGCACAGCGCGAGAGGTCGCGGGAGACCGCGACGAGCCGTCCGTCGCGTGTGCCGTCCGAAAGGGTGGCGAGCTTCATCCTGGAACCGAGACCGTTATTTCACGCCCGACGTACCGTCGAACTTCTTTTCGAGTCCGTCCCAGCATTCGACGTAACCGTCCTGAAGGGGAGCCTCGTGCGCCGCGAATTCCGTGAGATGCTGTGGAAACCGCGTCTCGAACATGAAGGACATGGTGTTCTCGAGCTTCTGCGGTTTCAGATCCGCATTCGACGCCTTTTCGAAGGCCTCGCGATCGGGGCCATGGGGCAACATGCAATTGTGCAGGCTCATGCCGCCCGGTACGAAGCCTTGAGGTTTCGCATCGTATTGTCCGTGGATATTTCCCATCAGTTCGGACATGACGTTCTTGTGATACCAGGGCGGCCGGAACGTGTTTTCGGCCACGTTCCAGCGGTCGCGGAACAGCACGAAATCGATATTCGCGGTGCCTTCGATCCCGGACGGGGCCGTCAGCACGGTATAGATCGACGGGTCGGGATGGTCGAAAAGGATCGCACCCACGGGGCAAAAGGTGTTGAGGTCGTATTTCGCCGGCGCGTAGTTCCCGTGCCAGGCGACGACGTCGAGTGGCGAGTGCCCGATCTCGGAACGATGGAACTGGCCGCACCACTTGATGGTCATGGTCGAGGGTGCCTCGCGATCCTCGAAGGCCGCGACGGGCGTCTTGAAGTCGCGCCGGTTCGCGAGGCAGTTGGCCCCGATCGGGCCGCGATCCGGCAAGGCGAACGGCTGACCGTAATTTTCGCAGACGAAGCCCCTGGCGGGACCTTCTAGCACCTCGACGCGGTAGACGAGACCGCGCGGCAGGATCGCGATTTCCTGCGGAGAAAGGTCGATCATGCCAAGCTCGGTCGCGAAGCGCAGACGCCCTTCCTGCGGGACCACGAGGAGTTCGCCATCGGCGGAGTAGAAATACGCATCCTCCATCGAGCTGGTGACGAGATAGACATGCGAGGCCATGCCGGTCTGCGTGTTGACGTCGCCCGCGCTGGTCATCGTGCGCATTCCCGTCAGCCAATCGGTATCGACCGTCCCGTGCGGAACCGCGTCCCACCGATATTGCCCGAGCGAAGTCACGTCCTCGGGGATGTGCGGCGCGGTCTTCCAATAGGGCAGGTCGAAGCGCGCGTAGCGTCCCTGATGGCGGACGGACGGACGGATGCGGTAGCACCATGTCCGTTCGTTGCGGTGGCCCGGCGCGGTGAAGGCGGTGCCCGAAAGCTGCTCTCCGTAAAGGCCGTAGGCGACCTTCTGCGGTGAGTTCATGCCCCGCGGCAGCGCGCCCGGCAGCGCCTCGGTCTCGAAGTCGTTGCCGAAGCCCGGCATGTAGCCGTCCGCGACACCGGGCCCCTGTGCAGGCGGCGGCCCCGGCCGAGGT